>JALZDU010000270.1 GCA_030862405.1 Actinomycetota bacterium
TTGCTGGTCACCGCGGCCGAGGCCGCCACATTTCTGCCGGCTTACGGCCTGTTCGCGATCTCCGGACCGGTGCTCGTGGTGCTCGGGGCGGCCTTCACGCTGGCCGGTATCGGCATCGGCTGCGCGGAGACCGCCGAGCACGCCGCGGTGGCCGCATTCGCTCCCGACGAGATGCGTGGCTCAGCGTTCGGGCTACTGGCCACGGTGCAAGCCATCGGGAACCTGGCCGCCAGCGCGGTCGCTGGACTCCTGTACACGGTGACCTCCCCCGCGGTCGCGTTCACCTACCTGGCGGTGTGGATGCTCATCGCGCTCGCGACACTCGGATGGGCGGTCACCCCGGGGCGCCGCGGTGGCTCGGCGTGACATCGGTGGCCGGTCTGTTCAAGGCCTGGGTCGTCCGTGGGTGGCGTCGTCGACATGGTCGGGGGAGAGGTCGCGTCGGCGCATCTGGACGTCGTGCCGTGGAGGATGTTGCTGACCGTCCGCCGTTCGACACCGAATCGCGCGCCGAGCTCATACACGGTTGCTCCGGCCTGGTAACCGGCGATGAGTTCCTTGATCTGGTCCGCGTTGAGCTGTCGTGCCCGGCTCAGTTTGGGCCGATCGATGGGCGGTGGGGCCGGTGTGGCGGGGTCGGGCAGCTTCCTTAGCAAGGTCTCCAGCGCTTCTACGTACGCGCTTGTGTTGTAGTAAGTTCCCCAAGGTCCACACCAGCTCAGAGGCCCCTCCCCGGTGATCTTCGCGCCGATCCCAGAGTCCGTACAGCAGCGGGGTCGTCATCGAGGCTGTTTCCTAGCCGCTTGAGCACAGCTTGGTGGCTCTTGCGGGCGCGCCTGGGCGTAGAGCTCCAGCTCTCGCGAGGGCCCGCCCAGCGCAGGTGCTGGCTTGGAGATTGCCCGGGAGCTGGTCGACGATGGCGGCCGTGTTGTTGTCATGGGCTTAGCAGCACCTACCGGTCGCGGCGCGCGGGACCATTACGCCGAGGCCTGCCCCGGTATGGAGCGATGACGGTCATGACCCGCTGCCACGCTGGGGAATTGGAGCGCAAGGTTGGCCGACAGATCTCGGGTGCCCGGGCGGATAGAGGAAAGGTTCCAAGAGATGACATCGCCGCGATGGGGGGCGATCGAGGTGGGCGGGACAAAGCTCATCTGCCTGGTCGGTTCCGATCCTGATCACATCGTCAGGCAAGTCCGGATCCCGACCGGCGAACCTGCCGAGACGTTGGGCCAGGTCCTCAGGTTCTTCCAGGAGCAGGTGGCTGCGGGCGGGCCGCTGGACGCAATCGGCATCGCCTCGTTCGGCCCGGTGGAGCTGCGGCGATCCCATCCCCAGTATGGGTTCATCACCACCACCCCAAAGCCTGGCTGGTCGGATCTTGACCTGGTCGGCCCCATCCATAGTGCACTGAACGTGCCGGTCGGGTTTGACACCGACGTCAATGGGGCTGCGCTCGGCGAAGGCCGCTGGGGGGCCGCCCGTGGTCTGGACACATTTATCTATATGACCGTCGGTACCGGCATCGGCGTCGGAGCTGTGATTGAGGGCCAAGTCCTGCACGGGCTGGGCCACCCTGAGATGGGCCATATCAGCGTGCCGCGCCAGCCCGGTGATGACTTCCCGGGCGATTGTCCATTCCATGCCGACTGCCTGGAGGGAATGGCAGGCGGGGTCGGGATCGCCGCTCGCTGGGGGCGCCCGGCCGAGCAACTCGACGGCGACGAGCTTCGAGAAGCTGCCGCGCTGCAAGCCGCCTACCTGGCCGCCGGGCTGCGTGACATCGTCTACACAATTGCACCGCAGCGCATCGTGATCGGCGGCAGCGTGACTGCCCTGTACGGGCTGTTCACGCTGGTCCGCACCAAGCTCGCAGAGACCATGGCCGGTTACAACAGATTGCCAGAACACGATGCGGACGACTTCATCGTTCCTTCCGCACTCGGTCCTCTGGCAGGCCCAGCCGGCGCGCTCGTCCTCGCCGACTACGCCAGCCAACGCAACCGTGAGGCCTCGGCTGCACGCTTGGCACGGTGAACACTCTGCGGACCGCGATCGCAGCCTGGGAGTGGACGCCTCCGCTGGCACGAACTTGATCGTGCTCGGCACCGCCCCGCTCTTGTTGGCCGGTTGGATCGCTGAGGCGCCGCGGTGTGCGCGTTACGATCGAGGGCATGGCTGCGCGGGCGGGGAACCTGGCGGCTGGCGTGGTGCTTGCGGGGGGCCGCTCGTCTCGGATGGGCACCGCGAAGGCCGCATTGGAGTGGCACGGCTCGACCCTGTTGCGCCGCACCCTAGGGGTGCTCGCCCGCGCGGTCGACGGGCCGCTGGTGGTCGTGCGTGCCCCGGGCCAGCCATTACCTGCGATCCCATCACAGGCTGACGTGGTGGATGATCCCGAGGAGGGGCTTGGGCCTCTGCAGGGCATCGCCACGGGACTTGCCGCGCTGACCGATCGAGCACAGGTTGCCTTCATCTGTTCCACCGACCTGCCGTTCCTGCACCCAGTCTTCGTCCGTCGGGTGCTGCGTGCGCTCGCCGATGGCACTGACGTGGTGCTGCCGGTCGCTCGCGGATTCCCGCAGCCGCTGGCTGCCGCCTACCGGGTCACCCTGGCGCCGCTGGTCGCTGCCTTGGTGGCGGCTGGCGATCTACGCCCGGCCTTTTTGTTCCAGCGGTGTGCCACGTTGCGCTTGAATGATGCCGCGTTGCTCGAAGACCCCGTGCTGGCCGCGGCCGATCCAAAGCTGGACTCGGTGGTCAACGTCAACTCCCCGGACGACTATCGCAGTGCTCGGTGCCACCCTGCTCCGAATGTCACGGTGCAGCGGTACGGCGCGCTGGCCCGCAACGGGCACCGCGATCCGCGCGCCGTCCAAGCGGCCACGTTGGCTGGTGCGGCCGCTGCGGTGGGTCTTGCCCTGGATCGTCATGTGGTTGCCGCACTCAATGGCGATCAGATCAGCCGCGACGGCGAGGTACCGCTCGCCAACGGGGACACCGTGGCTTTCCTCTCCGCGGACGCGGGCGGGTGAATCGATGGGTCGGGCACACGAGACGTACACACCGGGCATGGGGCGCGGACACGCCGGAGGCGGAGCGGCTGGGGGGTATGCGGGCCGGGCGCTGATCGTCGATGTGAGCGGCCCGGACGCGATGACGCTGCCGTTGGATGAGCGGGTGCTGCGCGCCTACCTGGGTGGGGTGGGGTTGGGAGCCTGGCTGCTGCATCGGCTCGCCCCAGCGCGCGTCGACCCGTTGAGCGCGCAGGCGCCGTTGGCGTTCGTGTTCTCGCCGCTGGTCGGCACGCCGTTGACTACCAGCGCCAAGTTCGCCGTCGTGGCCAAGTCACCGCTGACGGGGATGCTCAACGACGCGCTGGCATCTAGCCAGTTCGCCATTTCCGGCAAGCTCACCGGGCGCGACGCGATCGTGCTGACCGGCCGGGCGGTCACCCCGTCGGTGCTGCTCGTCGACGGCCAAGGCGCCCGGCTGATCGCGGCCGGGGACACTTGGGGCCTGCCCGCGGCCGAGGCCGAGGCCATGTTGAAGCGCACGCTGGGCCGCGGCTGGCGGATCGCCGCGATCGGACCGGCGGGGGAGCGCGGGGTGCGCTACGCGACCATCTCCCACGACGGGCGGCACGCCGGACGTGGCGGGTTGGGCGCGGTGCTGGGAGCGAAGAACATCAAGGCGGTCGCGGTACGGGCCGCCACGAGGATCGGCGTGGCCGATCCAGACGGTGTGCTGGCCGCCGCCCGTGACTTGCGGGAGCGCTCCTTCGGCCCCGCCACCGCGAAGTACCGGGAGCTGGGCACGCTGGCCAACCTGCTGGCTTTCAACGCTATTTCCACGCTGCCCACCCGCAACTTCACCACGGCCACCTTCGCCGGCGCACCGCAGCTGGCTGCCGAGGAACTGAGCGACCTGCGCGGCGGCACCCGCAGCGGCTGCGCCTCGTGCAGCATCGGTTGCGAGCACATCTACCGCGCCCCCGACGGTCGCAGCGCCCGGGTGGAGTACGAGAACGTCTTCGCGCTGGGTCCGATGTGCGGGGTGTCCGACCCCGACGACGTGCTGGCCGCCTCGGCTCGCTGCGACGAGCTGGGTTTGGACACCATCTCCGCAGGGGGAACCATCGCCTGGGCGATGGAATGTGCGCAACGCGGCCTGCTCGATGCGCCGTGGCTGCGCTTCGGCGACGGGGCGGCGCTGCTGCGGGCCCTGGACGAGATCGGCAGTGGTGACGGCCTGGGTGCCCTGCTCGCCCAGGGTTCCCGGCGTGCAGCGGCCATCGTGGGTGGCGACTCGGAAGAGTTCGCGCCGCACGTCAAAGGCATGGAGCTGCCCGGCTACGAGCCCCGCACGCTGCAGGGCATGGCATTGGGCCTGGCCGTCAACGCCCGGGGTGCCGATCACAACCGCTCCGGTGCCTACGAGGCCGACCTGTCCGGCGACTACGACCGGCTGGCCGGCGGCGACGCTCAGGTGACAGCCGCGGTGGGCACCGAGGACCGGGCCGCCGTGATGGATTCGATGATCCTGTGCAAGTTCCTGCGGGGCGTCTTCGACGAGCCGTACGACGAGTGGGCCGCACTGTTGCGGGTTGTCACCGGGTGGGACGTCGACGCTGCAGAACTGCGCGTCACTGCCCGGCGGATCGTGCTGGTCAAGCGAATGTTCAACCTGCGCGAGGGGTGGACGCGGGCTGACGACTGGTTGCCCGCCCGGCTGCTGCGCGAGCCGATCCAGCTCGGCTCCGGGCGCCAAGCCGCGCTCACTCCCGACCGGTTGCACGAGATGATCGATGGCTACTACGCAGCCCGCGGGCTGGATCCCGAGGGCAGGCCGACGAGCGAAGCGCTCGCCAGCCTACTCACGAGCGCGACCGAAGGGAGCGCAGGGTGAGCGTCACCCTCACTGTTGATGGGCGGGAGATCACCGTTCCCAAGGGCACCACGATCTACGACGCGGCTCGCCGGCTCGGCATCGACATCCCGGTGCTGTGCCACGACGACCGGTACGACCCGGTCGGGGTCTGCCGGATGTGCGTGGTGGACACTGGTACCCGGGTCTTCGCCGCCGCGTGCGTGCGGCCCTGCGAGGACGGCATGGCGGTGCGCACCACCAGCGACGAGCTCGAGCGCAGCCGGGCCACCCTGACCGAACTACTGATCGCCGACCAGCCCTCGCGCGACGCCGACCCCAAGCAGGTCACCACCGGCGACAACATGCTGCTCGCACTGGCCGACCGCTACGGCGTGTCGCAGGAGCACACCGCGCTGCCATGCGGGTCTGGCCGGGGCACTGACACCTCCAACCCGGTGATCGCCGTGGACCACGATGCCTGCATCCTGTGTGACCGCTGCACCCGCGCCTGCGACGACATCCAGAACAACGACGTGATCGGCCGTTCCGGCAAGGGGTACACCACCCGGATCGCGTTCGATCTCAACGATCCGATGGGTGCCTCATCCTGCGTGACCTGCGGCGAGTGCGTGGCGGCCTGCCCCACCGGGGCGCTGACCAACAAGCCGATCAATAACATCCCGATCCGCCCCCGTTCCGAGCTCGATGCCGTGCAAACCGTCTGTCCATACTGCGGGGTTGGGTGTGCGCTGACCTACCACGTGGACCGAGAGCGCGGGGCGATCGCCTACGCCGAGGGTCGCGATCAGCCCGGGTCACAGGGCCGACTGTGTGTCAAGGGCCGTTACGGCTGGGACTACGCGGCCTCGCCCCAGCGCTTGACCGTGCCGCTGATTCGCCGGGAAGGCTCCTACCCCAAGGGCCCACTTTCGGCAGACGTGAAAGGCCAACGCAAGCGTCGCAAGCCAGGTGGGTTGGTGAACTACGACGAGGTGTTGCCGCATTTCCGGGAGGCCAGCTGGGACGAGGCGCTGGACCTCGTCGCGCGCCAGCTCACAGAGATCCACGCCGACGGCGGGCCACAGGCGATCGCCGGGTTCGGATCCGCGAAGTGCTCCAACGAGGAGGCCTACCTCTTCCAGAAGCTGATCCGCACCGGCTTTCGCACCAACAACGTCGACCACTGCACCCGGCTGTGCCACGCCTCGTCGGTGGCCGCGTTGTTCGAGGGCATCGGCTCCGGCGCGGTGTCCACCACCTACGGCGACGTCGTCAACGCCGACGTCGCGATCATCACTGGTAGCAATGCAACCGCCAATCATCCGGTGGCCAGCTCATTTTTCAAGCAGGCCCGCCGACGCGGCACAAAGATCATCTACATTGACCCTAGGGCTGACCGGGTCGCCGACCACGCCGATATCTACTGCCAGCTCAAGCCGGGCACCGATGTGGCGTTCTACAACGGGGTGATGCACGAGATCATCCGCCTCGGGTTGATCGACCGCGAGTACATCGCGAGCCGGACATCCAACTACGACGAGCTGGCGCGCACCGTCGCCGACTACCCGCCGCAACGTGCCGCGCAGATCACCGGCATTGACGCTGCCACCATCACCGAGGTGGCGCGGGTCTGGGGCAACGCCGGTGCGGGAATCATCTTCTGGGGCATGGGGATCTCCCAGCACACCACCGGCACCGACAACGCCCGTTGCCTGATTGCGATGTGCGCGATCACCGGCAATGTCGGCAAGCCCGGCAGCGGCCTGCACCCACTGCGCGGCCAGAACAACGTGCAGGGCGCCTCCGACGTCGGCCTGATCCCGATGTTCTACCCCGACTACCAAAAGGCCGACTCCCCCCAGGTGCGGGCCCGTTTCGAGCAGGCCTGGAGAGTGGCCGGGCTGGACCCGAAGCGGGGCCTGACCGTCACCGAGATCATCGGCTCGGTGCTGACCGGCGGCGTGCGCGGGATGTACATGCTGGGGGAGAACCCGTTCCTGTCCGACCCGAACATCAACAAGGTGCGCAAGGCGCTGTCCGCGCTGGAGTTCCTCGTGGTACAGGACATCTTCCTCACCGAGACCGCCGAGTTCGCCGACGTGGTGCTGCCCGCGTCGTCCTACCTGGAGAAGAACGGCACGTACACCAACACCGACCGGCGGGTGCAGCTCGGTCGCAAGGTGCTCGACCCGCCGGGACAGGCCCGGGTCGACTGGGAGATCGTGCAGGACATCGCCCAGCGAATCGGCTTGGATTGGCACTACAGCAGCCCGCGTGAGGTGTTCGACGAGATGGTCAGCCTCATGCCCAACTACGCCAACCTGTCCTACGACAACCTCGGCGGCACCGGCAAGCTGTACCCCAACGCCGAGCCGGAGCACTCTGACGGCACCGTGGTGCTCTTCGATGAGCGGTTCAATACTGACGACGGGTTGGCCCACCTGGTGCCGGCGCAGTGGTTGCCGGCCAAGGAACTGCCGGACGCCGACTACCCGCTGGTGCTCAACACCGGCCGCTTGCTGGAGCACTGGCACACCGGGTCGATGACCCGCCGCTCCTACGCCCTGGACGCGATCGCACCGCAGGCGGAGGTGTACGTGCATCCCAAGGACGCCACGGACCGTGGGCTCACGCACGGCGAGATGGTCCGGGTCCGTTCCCGCCGTGGAGAGATCGAGCTGCGCTTGAAGGTCTCCCACCGCGAGGCGCCCGGCAACTGCTTCATCCCGTTCCACTTCCGGGAGGCCGCGGCCAACGTGCTGACCATCGACGAGATCGACCCCTACGGCAAGATCCCGGAGTTCAAATTTTGCGCGGTGCAAGTCGAGCCTTTGCAGCCTGCACCATTCGGAGCCGAACTGCGGTCTGAAGCCACCCGCTGACCGCCATCCGGAGCCGAATTGCGGCTTGGACGTAACCTCGTGACTGTGATCTGCGACAAGATGCCAGGTGTGGAGGCTCGGGCCGGTAAGTTTCCCGGGCCGAGCTTGATCCCCGAGCTCAATGCCATCCAATCGCGGATTGGCTGGTTGCCCCGTGAGGAGCTGGTCGCGCTGGCGCGCCGGATGCGCCGGCCGCTGTACGAGATCGAAGGTCTGATCTCGTTCTACCCGCACTTTCGCACTGACGTGCCGCCGAAAGTGATGCTGCACGCCTGCCGCGATTTGTCTTGTTGGCTCGCCGGGCCAGTGCCGGGGTTGGCCGGGCGCTACGGATCGACTGACGTGGAGTTCTGCGAGGTGTCCTGCCTGGGACGCTGTGACCTGGCGCCCGCCGTTGCGGTGAACGAGCATCCGACGCGCGCGGCCGACGTCCATGCGCTGGTCACCGCCGCCCGCGAGGGCGCGCTGCCCCTAGCGCGGCCCACCCCGTCTGGTCGTCACACGCCATGGCCCAATGACCCGTACAACCCCAGCGACCAGCGGTACCAGGTGCTGCGCGCGTTGCTGACCGGATCGCTGCAACCAGCCGAGGTGATCTCCACGCTGGCCGAATCCGGGCTGCGCGGGATGGGTGGCGCGGGCTTTCCCACTGGCAAGAAATGGGAACTGGTGGCCAGCCAGCCCGGCGGTGTGAAGTACGTGATCTGCAACGCCGACGAGTCCGAGCCGGGCACCTTCAAGGACCGGCAGATCCTTGCTGATCAGCCGCACCTAGTGCTCGAAGGGCTGCTGGTGGGCATGCTCTGCGTTGGCGCCGAGCAGGGCTGGGTGTTCATTCGCCACGAGTACGGTCCCGAGGAGCACGTCTTGCGGTCGGAGATCGAGGCGTTGCGGGCCGACGGTCTGCTCGGGGTGAACGTGCTCGGCAGCGGGCGCACCCTGGTGCTGGACATCTTCACCTCGCCCGGGGGCTACATCCTCGGTGAGGAGTCCGCGTTGATCGAGTGTATGGAAGGTCACCGCGGCGAGCCGCGGAACAAGCCACCGTTCCCGGGCGTGTACGGCTTGCACGGCCGACCCACCCTGATGAACTCGGTGGAGACCTTTGCCGACGTCCCGGTGATCGTCCGACGCGGCGCGCGATGGTGGGCCGACGCGGGCCTGGGGGAGTCGGTGGGATGGAAGTTCTTTGCCGTCTCCGGCCACGTGACCCGTCCCGGAGTGTATTGCGTACCGATGGGCACCACTATCCGGGCGTTGCTCGACGAAGCCGGCGGGATGGCCGGCGGGGCGGCGCTGGCCGCGGTGCAGCCCGGCGGCGCGTCATCGAACTTCCTGGGACCCGACCAACTCGACGTGCCGCTGGATTTCGGCACCCTCGCGGCGGCGGGCTCCATGCTCGGCTCCGGCGCCCTCGTTGCCATCGCCGAGGGCACTGACCTGCTCGCCGCGGCGACGAACGTGCTGCGATTCTTCCGCGACGAATCGTGCGGCAAGTGCGTGCCCTGCCGGGTCGGTTCCACCAAGGCGCATACCCTGCTCATCGATTCGCTGGGCAACGGCGGCCTGGACCACGCGGGCCGGCAGCGGATCCTGGAGCTGGAGCTGGTGATGCGCAAGACATCTATCTGCGGGCTCGGGCAGGTCGCGCTGGGACCGGTGGCGAGCGTGCTCGGCCTGCAGCGCGGTGGCACGGCCGCGCGTGCGCAACCCAAGGACGACGATCCCCAATTCGACGACCAGACTGGTGACGATCAGACTGGTGACCATCAGATTGGGCCCGACGGCACGTGATGACCGGACGGGAGTTCTTCACCACCCGGACCGTCGACGAGGCGCTCGCCGGCTTCACCCCGTCCCGGCGCACGGCGAAGCAGCAGGTGGCCCTCGTCGATGCGTTGCATCGAGTGCCGGCGCACGACATCCTTGCGCCCGGGCCGCTGCCCGGGTTCGCACGGTCCACTGTCGACGGTTACGCGGTGCAGGCGGCCGACACCTACGGTGCCTCGGAGGGGCTGCCGTCGTACCTGGACATCATCGGTGCCGTACGGATGGGAACCGAGCCGGCCGTGACGGTAGCGGCGGGTACCGCGGTGGAGATCCCCACCGGCGGAGTGCTGCCCGTGGGCGCCGACGCGGTGGTGATGGTTGAGTACACCAACGAGACGATGCCGGCCGTGGTGGAGGTGCTGCGAGCCGTCGCGCCCGGCGGTGGTGTGGTCCGGGCTGATGAAGACGTTAGCGCCGGAGCGGTGCTCGTTCCCGCCGGTCGGCCACTGCGCGCAGCGGACCTGGGCATGCTCGCCGCGGCAGGGGTCACCGAGGTGGTCGTCCATGCCCAGCCGCAGGTGGCAATCCTGTCCACCGGAGACGAGGTGGTCCCACCTGACACTGCACGGTTGCGTCCAGGGCAGGTCCGGGACGCTATCGCTTCGGCACTGGCTGGGCTGGTGCTCGATGCGGGCGGGGTACCAGTGTTCTGCGGAATCGTGCCTGATGACCCACCTGCATTGCGTGGTGCGCTGCGGGCGGCGCTAGGCCAGGTGGACCTGGTGGTGGTTTCGGCGGGTTCCTCGGTGGGTGCGCGCGACGCGACCACCGATGCCGTCGCCAGTCTCGGAAAGCCCGGGATTTTCTGTCACGGGCTCGCGGTCAAGCCTGGCAAGCCCACTTTGCTAGCGGAGTGTGGCGGCGTGCCGGTGATCGGATTGCCGGGTAACCCGCTGTCCGCCCTGGTGGTGTTCCGGCTGGTCGGAGTGCCCGTGGTGTGGCGCCTCGCGGGCTGTGACGCCCCGCCCCCCGAGCCGTCGGTGATTGCGTCGCTGACCCGTGCGGTGGCCTCGGAGGCGGGCCGCCGCGACGTGGTGCAGGTCCAGCTCAACGACGGTCGCGCGGAGCCGTTGTTCGGGGCGTCTGCGTTGCTGTCGGTGCTCACTCGCGCGGACGGTTACCTCGTCGTGCCCGAGCCGGCCACCGGTCTGGACGCCGGTGCCCAAGTATCGATCACCAGGTACCGCTGAAGAGCGTGGCAGGATTCACCGCCTGTGGCTAACTAAGTACGGAAAGTTATCGTTGAAATCGTCAACCACATGGCTTATGTTCGAGTGTGCTTTAACCACGGGGAGTAAGGGGGCCAGCTCGAATCGCCATGGGTTTACTGATGTGCGAAGGACCGACGAGCTGCTGGTGTTGACACCGGGGAAGAGTTCATTAAGACGTTACAGTGCGTCAATACTGCGACCATCATGCCGCGACACGTTCTCCGGGTGCACTTCGAGATCACAATCTGATAACAGCGGGTCGGCTTGGTGCTGAGACCAAGACTGGTTCGAGTCTTTGGGCTTGTGTTGCTCTCCTCGACATGAAGGAGTGGCATGAATATCGCGGGAATCTTCTCACTTGGTGGCGGCTGTTTCGACCGTGATAAGCACCACGGCAAGAGGGAACGTCACCACAGCAAGAGGGACGACCACCATGACGGCTTTGATCGCCACCACCGTCGCCACAGGTGCTGCGACGATGACGACGACGGCCTGCTGGGGCTGGACATCCTGTGAAGTAGGTCTTACTTAGTCCACTGATCATCGGCGGTGGCCTCCACCCTCCATTTAGGTGTAGAGGCCACCGCCGCGTCGTGCCAGAGGCTGAGATGCCTACCAGGGCCAGGGGGTCAAACCCAGGCAACCCGCCCCGGAGACCTTGGATCTCATGGTGGAGTGGCTGTGCGGAAGGTTTCCGTGGGCGCGATCTTGTTGTTCAAAAGGCGTTGGTTGATGGCAGCATTTGGGTGGCGCTGCTGGTGAGTCTTTGGGTTCGTCCGCCAGCATCTAAGGGTGTGGATCCGGAAAATTTCCTGCATCGGATGCGGACGGGGGTGTTCGCCCATCTGCACACGTTGTCCGTTCATTTTCGACCGCCGTCGTATGGGTGACACCTTGAGCCGGTTGACTGATGATGTGGCCGCATCGAGGGATGTGGTGTTGTCGGGGCCATCAGGGTCATCACGAATTTGATGACGGTGGTGTATTTACCGGAGTGCTGTTTATCTGAACTGGCGATCTCGATCTCGCTGTTCGCCGCTGTCGCTGAACGGATCATCGAGCTGCTCGATCAGCGCCCTCACTGTGACCTCCCCGGCCCACCTCATCTCGCTGGCCCGCGCCCGCGGGCAGGCACCATCGCCAAGTAACATCCGCGCCGGACGTGCCGACGCCAGCTATGGCCAACTCGTCACCCTCGGCCAAAGCCGCCGACGGCCGCCGTCTCATCACCGCGCTACCAGAGGGGCAGGGCATCCGATCACTCACAGCAACCTTCACCCCCAAGGCGGGGTCCGTGCGCGGTGTGGTGGTGCGCTCGGAGGCCCCGTGGTGGTACGGGATGGGTCTGTCGGGTAGTTCCGGGTAATCCGCTATCCACCGTGGTCGTGTTCGAGCTGGTGGGGATCCTATGGTGAGACGTCCAGGGGGCTGCGACGCGTCGTCCCGCTGAGCTTTCGGTGAACGCGGTGCTGACAGTGCGTCGCGCTGCACTGCCAGACAGTGAAGGTTCGCTACGGTATGTGTTCATGTGAGTACGCAAAGTTACCGTTGAAATCGTCAACCAGGTGGCTTACGTTCGTGTGTGCGTTGACCACGGGGAGTAAGGGGGGCCAGTTTCGGATCGCCTGGGATTGCTGATGTGCGAAGGGACTGACGAGCTGCTGGTGTTGACGGCGGGGGCCAGTTCGCTAAGACGTTGGATGGCGTCGAATATCGCGGACGCACTTGAGAGCAGAGATCTGACGATAGTAGGCCGCCTGCGCACTTAAGTTCTAGGCTGGTTCGAGTCTTTGGGCTTGCGTTGCTCTTCCTCGACATGAAGGAGTGGCATGAGTATCGCGGGAATCTTCGCACTTGCTGGCGGCGGTTACAAGGACAACGACAGTGACTACAGCTTCGGTGGCTACTATGGGAGCAGGGGCCGGGGCGACTTCGGTGAGTACAACGGCTACAACGGTGGTGAGGAGAAGTGCTGCCGTGACGACAACGGCGGCCTCCTAGGATCCCTCCTCGGCTGAAGCAGGTTTTATTA
>JALZDU010000275.1 GCA_030862405.1 Actinomycetota bacterium
CTCGTTCGTGGGGCGGTCAGGCGGAGGTGCTCGGCGCGGTCGCTGTCCAGTCGAAGCGGCTGCTGACCGTACCCGGGGAAGACATGGTCCGGGCTCGGCTGGGGTCCGTGCTGGCCGAGTTGCACACCGAGGCCGGGTGGAGCTACTTCGACTCCGGAGACGACGACGCGGCCGACTACTACTACTGCCAGGCGCTGGATATCGCCCGGCAGTTCGGGGACCGCTACCAGGTTGCGCACGTGCTGCGCCACGCCGGGATGCTGCCCCTGGAACGAGGCCGGTTCAATGACTCACTAAAGTGTTTCCAGCTCGGCCAGATCGCGTTCATGCCATTCGATGGTTCATCCGGGAAAGATGATCCTCGCATCGCGCCCATGACTGCTTGCCTGGACTCCTTACAGGCCCGGGCGTTGGCCCGGATGGACCACCCGGAACAGGCACGGTCCAAGCTCGCTTCGGCCCGCGACAAGTGGCAAGCCCCCGACGCCTTCTCTCAGGCTGATGCCGACTACCGCAGCGCAGACATCTCCCTATGCCTGGACCAGATCGACAGTGCCGAGCAGTTCGCCGCCCTGTCCGTCCGGGCGTGGGGGGATAGGGACCGCCGTCCCGCCGCGAGTGCCCGCATCCTGCTCGCCAGCATCCACGTGCGAGCTGGGGAGCCACGTGGTGCGCAGCTAGCCCACAATGCCATCACCGCAGCCGCCAAGCTCAGCTCGATACGTGCTCGCAAGCGGCTTGAACCGCTGGCCGCCGCGTTGGAGGCCCGGCCCGGCAGCGATCACCGGGAGCTGGCCCGGCTGGCTCGGCAAGTAGCCACAGTGCGGGCGTAGCTGGCCTTTTCGAGTCCAGCAGATGGTCCAATCCGATGCGTCTACGACTGTGTTGTGTCCTGCGCGGCAACCCCAGCCCTGACTTGGAAAAATTCGCTGCGAATGTCATCTGCGACAGTCGCCCGCCACTCGTATCGGCCAGACGGCAGGGCTAACTGACCGACATTCAGCGCAAAGGCGGCGCTGAGCGCGCTTCCCTTCGCGACCCCAGCGGGGCGACCGACTTCCACCTCCGCCTCGTTCAGCAGAGGCTGTGGTCCAGTCGGTCCGGGCACCATCACTGGCTGCCCATCACCATTCAACAGCTGAGTTCGGACCCGAAGCTTTTCATTGGTCCTATCCCAGGGGACTTGGATCATGAGCGCGACAGCGTGAGGGGGCGTCGGGGTGCCAACCATAGTCCAGCCAGCACCCAGCATATGGATCTTGCCAGTGCTCACGTCGGTTTGAGCCGCATCGCACAGAATGAGTTTGAAATCAATGGCCGGACGCGTCAGTGGCACGCTGTCTCGCTGTCAATATTCGGGTACCGGGTCTCCCAGCGGCCCTCAGTAGTCGGCAACACGTAGAGCGTCACAGCCCGCGGCGCGGGTGGAGCAGTCACCAGATCGTGGGGGCGAGCGCGGATCGCCTGAATCCTCTCGATCGGCTCGTCGTCCTCGTAGAAGTCTTCATCAATCACGGCAGGCACCCTTCCTTGCCTAGTTAACGAAGTAGACACTGCCCAAGGCCCAAGCATCCCCCATCGGGTGGTCTCGTGGATATACCACAACCGTGACCGGCCGATCACGGATCGTGGTATCGAGCAGTGCCCGGAGACCTCGTGTGGGGTGCTCGTCCCAGCGTCCATACAGGCCAGCAACACAGACCACCGCGTCTCTGACCTCGCCGTCGGAGACGTTGTGCTCACCGTTGATCTTGTTAGAGACCCGGGGGCTGATGCTGAGTTCAGCTACCCAAATTCTCTCCACTGGCCACGGTCTCCCGACGCTCACAAGATCGGTCTCAACCGTTCAGTGCGGGCCGTCACTGGCAGTTTGACCTGCGGTTTTTGTCAGACCCACCCACTACTGTGGACATGGCAGAGCGACAAAAAGCGACCCCGCGAGGCGGGAACCTCCGGGGGTCTGGACCAGAGGGACACACCTCATGGCCGTCCGAACGTACCACCGCGCCGTGGCGCCGCACAGGTCGCCGCGCTGCTCGATAGCTCGGAGATCACGAGCCTGATCAGCGATCTTCAAGAAGCCCGCTGGACGGGTCGGCCGGGCTATCCGATCCGCACGATGGTCGGGCTCGCCCTGGTCAAGTCCGTGTACGTGTTGCCGACGTGGAGTCGCACCGTCCGGCTGGTTGCCGAACACGCGGCCCTCCGTGCGGCCATCGGTGACGCGTCGTCAGTCCACGCGGCGTACCGCTTCACGGTGAACTGCGCGAGCACGGCGACATGTTGACCGCCGGCATCGACCGGGTACTCATTGCCCTACAGGGTGCCCTCATTGATGCCCAGGTCCCGAGCCACCTGCGCGACTGGCTTGCCCGTCTCCCCGACGATCCGCACCGCGCCTTCCTTGAACTCCTGATCGAACTTCCGCCGTGTCTCCATCGCCGTTCCTCCTTAGGCGATGTCTCCACGGTACGAGGGGAAGCCCACAGGAGCGCCTGCCCGACATGGGTTCGGACCTGGCCATCGACGGGTCAGACCTGCCCGCCTACGCCAACGGTCATCGGGACCTGCCCAACGGCAAACCCCGGGAGCGCTACG
>JALZDU010000241.1 GCA_030862405.1 Actinomycetota bacterium
GGTCGTAGACGCTTTGAAGCGTATCGGCAGATACGACGATACTGCCATCTTCTTCTCGAGCGACAATGGACCGTCGACCGAGTCACGTAACTGGTTGGATGGCAGGGAGGATCTGTACTACGGAGGAAGCGCGGGCATTTTGCGCGGGCATAAAGCCAGCTTGTTCGACGGCGGCATTCGCGAACCCGCGCTGCTCAGCTATCCCGCACAGCTGCCGGCTGGACGAGTCTGCGACGCGATCGGGATGATGATCGATGTCGTCCCGACGTTTTTGGAACTTGCGGACGTGGCAGCACCGCCGGGCCATCTGATCGACGGTCGCAGTATACTGCCGACGCTCATGGAAGGGAAGCCGAGTCCGCATGAACAAGTATTCTGGGAGTATGCAGGCCAACAGGCCGTTCGACAAGGGCCGTGGAAACTGGTGCTGGACGGCAAGCTGGATTTTTCCCGACCGGCGGCGGATCGCGTGTTTCTATCAAACCTTGACCTTGATCCAGGCGAACGTATTAATATTAGGAGTTACGCAGTTGAGGGACTCTGCGCCAACCCCATCACAATCGGACTCGAGTGAGACAGGTAGAGCTGGAGTGCGGAGCGAATGATGCCCATCTTGGTCTCAAACCAACTCGTGCCCGTACATATGCGATGGTGTTCCAGCCGTAAGAACGCACGGATCGCCCAACCGACGTGGTTCCGCTGGGCACGTGCACTGCGCGCCTGGCAGCGCTCCACGCCACAAAACTGCTTGAGCCCCCGATGATACCCTTCGATGGTCCACACCTGCGCGGCCACCTCCGCGCGCTCCAACGGCGTCAGCGTCAGGCGATCGGTGGCCCAGTACTCCGTGGCACCGTCTGGGGTGTCGATCCGAAATACCTGGATCAGTCCGTAGCCTTTCAGATGGACCACCGTCCCATCCGGCGAGATGTCGCAGTCCCGCAGTGCCCGATTGCCCCGCCGATCCGGGTTGACCTGCCGATTGCTCTTGAGGCGCGTGAGCCAGTGCCAGCCGTAGCCGCGCACGGTCTTAAGATTCGCCAAGCTGCTGTACCAACTGTCGAAGGCCACGAAGCGGGGGTGAAAGCCGCGCTGCTGGGCCGTCGCGAGCATGGCGCGGAAGTGCTCATTTTTGGTCACGCCATCGCTCGGCTTATCGTAGAGGCGGTAGTCGCAGGGGATGGCGTCTGTGCCATCACTCCACAGCAACGTGACCAGGTTGATCCCCTGGACCACCCGGTGATGCTTGCCCGACCAATGGCGATGGACCAGTTCGATGTTCTGCGCATAGGGCTTATCCAGCGTGGTGTCATCCACAATCAGCAGCCCGGCATGGAGCACGACGTGTTGCTGCGCCTCGTTCCAGAGCGGCGTCGAATCGGGCTCGCGGCGGTGGAGGAGGCGGGTCAGGGCATCATGGGCCGCCCGACGCGGACGGTCCGGTTGCACGCGGCCAGCCTCCGCACAGCTAAAGACGGCTGGGGTGGCGATCAGAAAGTTGATGTAGTCGAGATCGGTCACTTTGGGTTGGTTCATGCCACCACAATACCGCCCAATGCGTCAACTGCGTAACTTCTAAGATTATAGATGGTGATGAGGTGGCCGCTCCGTAGCCCCCCTTTGGTTGTTGGCAGGGAAAGTGTGCCAAAGGTGTTATACTGAGACCCATAGAGAGTTCATTGTGCCTGGGTCATCGGATATCACGGGAGCGGCTCGCGAACTTCAGCGATCGATGCATGGGGCAGTAAGCTGAACACACAGGGCCCCAACATGTCTATCAGCAGAATCGAATATGCGGAAACCGGTGGCGGTCGGCCCAGGCTCTTCAGGTGATAACCGCTGCCTGCTAGAGGCTTGCCTCGAGTTGGCGGATGCTCCGTCGCTGGTAGAGCTTGAGCGCCGTCTCGACGACTGGCTCGCGCAGCTCTATGCTCCCCTGGCGTGGGTCGTGATCTGCCATTCCCCTCGGGACGAGGATCCCGTCATTGAGATGCGCAGTAA
>JALZDU010000341.1 GCA_030862405.1 Actinomycetota bacterium
ACTCCGCCCTGCGAGCACATCTGGACCGGGTCAAGCTCGACATCGGGTTCAGCTACTCCGAACAGCACGTCGGAACCAACGGGATTGGCACCGCGCTGGAGGGACGCGGCCCGGCCGAGGTCTTCGGGCACGAGCACTACGTCGAGCACCTCGAGGACCTGGCCTGCGCTGGCGCGCCCATCCACCATCCAGTGACCGGCAAGCTGGTCGGCATCATCGACCTGACCTGCTGGCGAGCCGACGCCAACCCCATGATGGTGGCCGCCGCTGCGACGGCCGCGAAGCGGATCGAAGAAGCTCTGTTCGAGCACTCTGGCCGCCGCGAGCTGGCGTTACTGCACGACTACCTCACGACATGCCGGCGCGGCCACGGTGCCGTACTGGCGATCAGCAATGACATGCTGATGATGAATGATCGGGCCCGCGAGATTCTCGACCCTGCAGACCAGGAAATCCTTCTCGCCCAGGCCACCGAGGCGCTGAGTTCCGGCGGCCGGCAGCTGCTGGTCCTCGACCTGCCCAGCGGTGCCACGGCGCGGGCGCTCTGCAAGCCCAGCTGGGACGACCGCTCGGTCACCGG
This sequence comes from Actinomycetota bacterium, assembly GCA_030862405.1. GTDB lineage: Bacteria > Actinomycetota > Actinomycetes > Mycobacteriales > Pseudonocardiaceae. Next base: position 581 of record JALZDU010000341.1, read on the forward strand.
CGGGATCGTGCAGGTCCAGATGACCCCGCCGATCGCCGCCGGTGGCGGTCACGAGGTCAGGCAGCCAGTGGTGCCCCTCCCAGCGGCAGTAGGTTCCGGAACGCTGTGGACCAAGTGCTGCCGGGACGTCGACCGGTACTTCCAATCCCGGGAGTGGCTGGTACTGGAGGGTGAACCTGGCGTGGGCAAGCTGGCGATCGCCCGCGGCACGCACCAGCGCCGCTCGCCGGCCGGACACCTGCGGGTGTTCGACGGGATCGAGGTGGCCGGGGGAGGCGACCCCGCGCGGTGGGTGGAGGACGTCGCGGAGGAAATCAGCGGCGGCACCGCGACGATCATCCTGGCTCATATCGACCAGCTGCCCGACGAAACCATGCGGGCGCTGTATGACGTGCTCGAGCCGCATCGGGAATCGACTGACATCGACCGGCCGTGGGTGGTGGCGACCCGGGGCCCACAACTTCCGGATTACGACGGCGAGCTGGCCCGGCTGCTTCGCTGCTTCCCCCGCTCGCTGCTAATCCCGCCGTTGCGCCACCACATCGAAGACCTGCGCGAGCTCGTGCCGTTCATGATCTCCCGGCTGACCAAGGGTGGTTCGCTGTCCTGCTCAGCCGAGGCGATGCGAGTACTGATGCGCAACCGGTGGGCGGGAAATGTCGCGCAGCTTTACCACACCATGCGCAAGATCGTCGCGAACCGCCGGACGGGCGTGATCACGGTGGCCGACCTGCCCCCGGAGTGCCGGGCGAGCACGCGCCGGGTGTTGACCCCCCTCGAGTCGATCGAGTGCGATGCGATCGTGCAGGCCCTGCTCAACGTCGACGGCAACAAGGTCCGCGCCGCCCAGCAGCTCGGCATGTCCCGCGCCACGATCTACCGCAAGATCCGCGAGTACGGGATCAGGGTGCCGCGCGTACCGCAGCCCCCGACCCGAGCCTGACCGCCTTGAGCTAGGAACCGCTGGCCGGCGTCAGCTCGGCCATCTGCTCCCACCCGTCGCCGGGCACCTCGACATTGATGATCTCCGGTTTCGTCACGATCACTTCGGGAACCCACGCTATGAACTTCTTGAAATGGTCGGAGTTCACATGCACCCCGCCCGCTGTGCTGTCCGCGAATGCTTCGACCACGACGAACTGGTTGGGCTTCTCGACGCTCCTCGACCATTCGAAGAAGAGGTTGCCCTCTTCGGCCCGAGTGGCCCGGGTGAACTCGTCGGTGAGCGCGGGCCACTGGTCGGCCTTGTCGGGATGAATCGTGAACTTGACGACGATGAAGATCACCGAGGACTCCTCTGCCTTCGTGCTCCAACTCCAGAGCATGTTATTGAACACCGCGGCACCGCGCGGCGTTAAGTTGACGACCTGTGGATGAGGGACCGCTGAATTGGGGTACGCCACTGTTCGAACGGGTCCTGCAGCGGGCGGGCGTCGGTCGGGGAACCTTGTTGCTCGACCTGGGTTGCGGAGCCGGGCGGCTGTGCCGGATCGCCGCGGACCGTGGCGCGCGGGTCACCGGGATCGACCAGGAAGCGGGGCAGATCGAGCGGGCTGCCGCGCTGGTGCCCGAGGGTGCCTTTGAGGTCGGTGACATCCTGGCGCTGCCCTACCCGGCCGCCAGGTTCGACGTCGTGACCTGCGTGCAATCTCTCATGCACGTCACGAACCCGTTGACCGCGCTGCGCGAGGCTGCCCGGGTCGCGCGCCCCGGCGCGCCGGTGGCGATCACGGTCTGGGGCAAGGAAGAGAACTGCGACATCCGCGCTTTCGGGCGTGCCCTGTCCGGCCTGATGCCCCGCCCCGCCGGCCGCGGTCATGGTAGGCAACCCCCACCCCTGTCGGCTGAAGGCCGGCTCGAGCGGTTGGCTACCTTGGCTGGGCTCACCGTGACCGATGTTGGTGAGGTCGTCTGCCCGTTCCGGTATCCCGACGCCGACGCGTTGCTGCGCGACCTCCTCGGTTCCGACCTCGGGCGACGGGCGCTGCGCGTCGCGGACCCCGCCACCGTGCGCCGGGCCGTACTAAAGGGGCTGGCCGGCTACCGGACACCGACCGGCGGCTACCGGCTGGACAACACGTTTCGCTACCTCGTCGGGAGCTCACCCCAGACGCGTGAGCCGGTGGCCCGCGGCACAATGAGGGAGTGAGTGCAAGATCATTTGCCGACTACCTGTCAGGCTTGGATGAGGCGTCGTTGACAGCGGTACTCCAGGCGCGTCCAGATGTCTTGGTGCAGCCGGTTCCGCGTGGTTTCGGTCAGCTCGCACAACGGCTGGGTGGAGCGGACTCCCTGGTCAACGCGCTGCGCGCGGTGACCGGGGACATGGTCATCCTCGGGCAGGCCGTCGTCGCCCTTGGTACGTCCGCGACGGTGCCAAATCTGGCGCGATTGCTAGGCGCCTCAGAGGGAGCGGTACGTGCCGGAGTGGCCGAGCTGTGCGGGCGGGGGCTGGCGTGGGACAGCGGCGGGATGCTGCGCCTACCGGAGCGGTTGGAGGCGCATTGGGATGCGGAGATCGGTGGTGGCCGGCCGGTGGTGAAGATCGCGGGATCGGTCCTCGTCGATGACCTGCGGGCAGCGGTCAGCGCGTTCGGTGCAGCGACCGATGGGCTGCGCAAGCCCGAACTGGCGGCCCGGCTGGCCGAGTTGATGGCGGATCTGCCCTTGCTGGCGAAGCTGATCGGTGAGCTGCCGAAACCCGCCAAGGACCGGCTCGCCGAGCTTCGGCGTGGCTCGTACGACTATTACTACTCGCACTCAAGGTTCGGCCCTTCCCAGCCGCGCAGTGCAGGCGATCCCACCGAGCTGTTGATCGCGACTGGCCTGCTGCTGCCCGCCAACCATCAGCCTGAATTGCCTAAAGAGGTAGCGGCCGCCTGCTGGTTGGCCGAAAGCGAGCTGACGCTGACCGGGCGACCAGCAATCCCCGCGGCGCGCGCCGACGAGGCAGCCGTCCGCCGGGCTGCTCAGGCAGCCGCCCAGGAAGCACTTCGCGGGGTGACCATCCTGCTCGACGAGGCTCGTGCGACGCCGATCGCGGCGCTGAAGAAAGGCGGTGTCGGACCTCGAGAACGTACCCGGCTGGCCAAGCGGCTGTCAGTCTCCGACGAGGTTCTTCTCTTGTGGATCGACCTGGCATACGCCGCGGGCCTGCTGGGAGAAGCCGACGCGGGATACGCCCCGACGCGCTCCTATGCGGGATGGCGCACCGCGGAACCGGGCCGGCGGTGGGCCGTACTGGCCGGCGCGTGGTTCTCGCTTGAGCACGCACCGACCAGCCGGGAGGCACAGGATGACCGGCACCTCCCGCCGCCCTTGCCGCTGGCGTCGGCCGCTGGGTTGCTGCGGCGCGCTCTGCTGCACGCTGCCCGTTCGGGTGCATCAGTGCGCGCGGCGGGCGAGGAGATCGACTGGTTCTTCCCGTTGCACGGTTACGACGCTGTGCAACGTGGCGCCAAGGTGGTCGCAGCCGTCCGCGAAGCCGAGCTGCTCGGGGTGATCGCCACCGACGTGGTGTCTGAACTCGGGGAGCACCTGCTGGCCGTGGCCGGGACCGCGCCGCAGGCCGTGGTGGAGGAGCTGGCTCAGCGATGCGCCGTGCTGCTTCCCGAAGCGCCCTGCACTGTGATCCTGCAGTCAGACCTCACCGCGGTGGTCTCCGGCCAACCGGGTGCGGCTGTGTCGCGGTTGTTGAAAGACTCGGCCGTCGCAGAAGCTCATGGGGCAGCTCGAACCTGGCGGTTCACTCCAGCCAGCGTCCGCGCCGCGCTCGACGCTGGGTGGACCGCCCATGATCTGCTCACGGAGCTGACCACTCTCTCGGACCGCCCGGTTCCCCAGTCACTGGAATACCTGATCACCGATGCCTCCCGCCGGCACGGTCAGATCCGGGTGCGTGGCATGCGCTCCTGCGTCGTCGCCGAAGACACCTTGATCACCGAGATCATGCACACCCGATCTCTCAATAAGCTGCACTTCAGCCGACTCGCCCCTACCGTCCTGTCCTGTCCACATGACCTCGACGAGGTACTGGCGCGGCTGCGTGAGGCCGGGCTGTCCCCGATGGCCGAGGATTCCCAGGGGACCGTGATCGTCGAAGCCCGCCACGATCATGAGGCGCCAGCACTTGATCACCCGATCAGCACGAAACCGCGCTGCGCCCTGCCGGCCCCCGAGCTGGCCCGGCGGTTGGCTGCCGACCCGCACGGCGACGTCTTGTGGGTTGCTGCGGATTCAGGCAGTTTTGAGAGGTTGGCACAGCTCAACGGTCATCTTGATGTCGCCGAGTTGGAGTTACTGTCCGACGCCGTGGAACACCACAACGACGTGCTCATCATCTACCGCGATAAGAACGGTAGCCGCAGCACCCGGGAAATCCGGCCACAACAGCTCTACGGCAAATGGCTCGACTCATGGTGTCACCTCCGCAACGCGCAACGTGACTTCGCCATCGCCAACATCGAGGCGGTCGCGCCCGCCCGCTGACCCGGTGACTGGTTCAGCGAACCACCTACGGGAGGGCGTCGTACAGCAGCGGGACCGCGTCGTGAACTGTGCTCGAAAACGACGTGAACGGTGTGGCCGCCACGGTGTGCTTGGAGCCGCGACCGGTTCGCTTCCAGGTGCCGACCACCTCGCCGTCGGCGATGACGGTCGGTTGGAACATGCCGTTGTTGCCGGGGACGATGCGCTGGGCGAACTCCGCTGGCAGCGCCGCGCCGCGATCCTGATAACCGAGCATGTATTCGTCGAAGCCGGGGAGCAGAAACACCCCTTTCGCGTGACCAAGACATGAACCGAGCAGTGTTGTTGTCTCAGGGTGCATGAAATACTCGACGCCGCGGACCTCGATACGTTGAAGTTGAGGTTCTGCGATGGCGAGTGCAGTCTTGACATCGGCCGCGGTGAGCTTCGTCCACCACGCGAAATCTTTGATCGTAGCAGGCCCATGGCTTTGGAAATAGCGCAGCGCCCACTCGCCGAGTGCCTCTTCGCGCTGCAGGCGTCTTGGGTGGGCTACCCATTCTTCGACCAGCACGATGCATTGCTCGCCGTCTTTTACCGGCCCATAGCAGAGTGTTCCGGTCTGCGCCAGATGCCAAATTAAGTGGTAGCTGCGCTGCTTCACCGTAAGCAATCCGGCTTCTTTCCAGATTGCCAGCAGGGCATCTCGACGCAATTGTTGTCCGCCCGCCAGGGCATCCCTGGCAATTTTCCTGGCGCGCTCGATTGTAGGCATATCCAGACCTAAAGCGGCACGCCGCGATGCCGCTCCGGTGAGTAACCGCTTTGTCGTGAGGTCGAGCATCCATCCCAGGTCTTCGGCCAGGACGAAATGGAGGGTACCGCGCATAGGCCACGATCTGACGACGTCACCCGCATTCAGTGCGGCCTCGACGCCTTGGCGACTTTTCGACTCGGTGCGCAACGCGATTGAGGTGACGGCTCCGGCATAATCCTGTGCCTGCACGGCCGTGAGCCAGCCCACGGCGTCGGTCGCCGTGGCAAAGCCAGTCCCGGCAATGCGCTGCGCTGCGAGCCGCAGCAAGGCGATGTCGTGCGGCGTCATCATGTCTCGTGCATCGTAGGCCGCTCCTGCGGTAAGAGGGTTTGGTGCGGCGCGAGCATGACGCCTCGGGCGACTGAGCCGTGATACAGCGGGCACAGCTGCACGACACAGTGGGCAGCGAGCACGACACACCGGCACGGGGGTGGTGCGGCAGACTGGCTTGGTAGCACCGCTGTCGAGAGGAGTGACCGTGACCGCCTCGGTCGAGCAGGGAACCTGCCCGCAGGCCGACGTGTTAGCTGTTGCCCGCGAGCAGGTGCTCGAGCGCGGCGAAGGACTGTCGGAACAGCAGGTTCTCGCTGTCCTGGAGCTGGGCGATGACCGGTTGGAGGAGCTGCTCGAGCTGGCCCACCAGGTGCGGGTGCGTTGGTGTGGACCCGAGGTCGAGGTCGAGGGCATCGTCAGCGTCAAGACCGGGGGCTGCCCGGAGGACTGCCACTTCTGCTCGCAGTCCGGCCAGTTCGACTCGCCGGTGCGGGCGGTGTGGCTGGACATTCCCGGTCTGGTTGAGGCCGCCAAGCAGACCGCAGCCACGGGGGCCACCGAGTTCTGCATCGTCGCCGCGGTGCGTGGGCCGGACCGGCGGCTGATGTCCCAGGTGAAAGCTGGCATCGAAGCGATCCGTGCGGACCCGGCGACCGCGAGCATCAACATCGCCTGCTCGCTGGGCATGCTCACCCAGGATCAGGTGGATGAGCTGGCCGTGATCGGTGTGCACCGCTACAACCACAACCTGGAGACGGCCCGCTCGTACTTCCCTACAGTGGTGACCACGCACACCTGGGAGGAGCGCTTCGAGACGCTGCAGATGGTGCGCGAGGCGGGGATGGAGGTCTGCTGCGGAGGCATCATCGGCCTGGGGGAGACGGTGGGGCAGCGCGCCGAGTTCGCCGCGCAACTCGCCTCGCTGGCGCCCGATGAGGTACCGATGAACTTCCTGATCCCGCAGCCCGGCACCCCGTATGAGTCCTATGACGTCGTGCAAGGCGCTGACGCGCTGCGGACCGTCGCGGCGTTCCGTCTTGCGCTGCCCCATACGGTGTTGCGCTTCGCTGGTGGCCGTGAGCTCACCCTGGGAGATCTGGGCGCCGAGCGCGGCATGCTCGGCGGCATCAACGCGATCATCGTGGGCAACTACCTGACCAATCTGGGCCGGCCCGCACAGGCGGACCTCGAGATGCTCGCCGAGCTTCGCATGCCGATCAAGGCATTGGGCCGGACGTTGTGAGCTTCTGCGACGCCTGCGGACGCACGGTTGGCGAGGGGGAGCACCTCGGTTGCGCCCGCCGCCGCGAACTGGATCCGCCGCGGTACTGCCCGCAGTGCGCGCGCCGGATGGTGGTGCAAGTCACTCCGACGGGCTGGTCAGCCCGGTGCAGCGCGCACGGCGCTCACCCGGGGTCGGGATGAGCGCGGCAGTCCAGCAGGCTCCTGAGTCGGCACCGGCTCGATCCGGTGTGGTGGTCCGTGGCGACCTGCTTCCCGCGCTGGGCGTGCTGTGCGCGGTGGCGGTGGTGGGCCTGCCGCTGGGCTGGCTGTGGTCACGGCTCGCGCCACCGCAGTTCGTCGTGTTGTCCGCCCGCGCTGGCGGGCCCGGCGACGTGCTGCCCTTCATCGGGCAGAGCGAACACCGCTTCGATGACATGGCGACCTTCGTGCTGTTGGGATTGGCCGCGGGGGTGCTCACCGGCGCGGCGCTATGGTTGCTGCGCCAGCGGCGCGGCCCGGTGGTGCTGGTAGCCGCGATACTCGGTTCGCTGGTCTCAGCGTGGCTTGCGATGAACCTCGGGCTGTTGCTGGCCGACGCACGCTATCCCGATATGGCAGCCACCGGGGGAGCGTTCCTGCGGGCACCGGTGCTCGAATCAAGCTGGGTGGTTGTCGCGCAGCCCTTCGGCGCCGCCATCGCCTACTGCGTCACAACAGCCTGGCACCACAGCGACGACCTAGGTCGTGAGTGCCATTGAGTGCTATAACACTGTTACCCACTCACGAGGTCAGTTGCGGCTGGTTTCCACGGCGAACTGGTTCAGCGGGACCGGCACTGCGCGCAGCGCGCGCAGGAACGCCGCCTCCCGGACCAGCAGCGTGCGCACCAGGCGCAGCCGATCGGCCGGGTCACATTCCTCGAGCAAGGCCTGCCGGTCCTCCAGGGTGAGCAGGCAATCCGCGGCCAGCAGGTGCGGCAGCGCTGCGGCGTCGACATCCGCGGCGGGCTCGTTCCAGTCCCCGTGCTGCCACGCCGCGGAGCAGTACCGCCGATGAGCTTCCCGAGCTGCCCGCGACAGCATCGGCAGCAGCAATTCGTCGGTTGGCGGATCGTCATCAGGCACCCACTCGACACTGCCGACCAGGTAAGGCGCCGACGTCTGGTCGATGTCGAGCAGCCGGAACCGCTTCTCGCCACGGGTGACGATGTCGAAGCGACCATCGGGCAGCCGGCGGGCCTCTCTGAGCACCGCAGTGCACCCGATGTCGTGCGTCGTTTCCTCCGCAGTTTCGAGCCCCTGCTTGACTGCGATCACCCCGAAGCTGCGGCCGGGTACTGCTCCGGTCACCAGGTCGACGGTCAACTGCCGATACCGCGGCTCGAAGATGTGCAGCGGCAGCGATGTACCCGGTAGCAGCACAGTGCCCAGCGGGAACAGCGGGACGGTTTCGGCCACACGCCAACGTTACGACGCTGCATGCGAATCCGCTGAATGGATCGGTTCACCTGGTGGCGGTCGCAGCACCGCGAACGGGTCGGTGACCCGCATTCCCCGCTCGGCGAAGCGGTACAGTGCCGCGGGCCGGCCACCGGATGGCCCGGGTGCGGCGGTGTCACCGGTGGAGACCAGGACCCCCCGGCGGGCCAGCACTCGCTGCAGATTGGTGGCCGATACCCGGTGACCCAGGGCCGCGGAGTAAAGCTCGCGCAGCCGGGACACGGTGAACTCAGGTGGTGCCAGCGCGAACCCGAGATTGGTGTAGGACAGCTTGGCGCGCAGCCGATCTCTGGCCCGGCGCACGATTGGGCCGTGGTCGAAGGCGGTGTTGGGCGACCCTTGTACGGCATCCGCCACCGGATGCCATGCCGTGTCGGGCGGCAGCGCGGGATCGGCCACGCAGGGCACCAGCCCGAGGAACGCGGTGGCCACGGTACGCCGTTGCGGCATCCGGTCCGGCGCGCTGAAGACTTCCAACTGCTCTACATGCGCCACCTCACGTAGGTCCACCTTCTCGGCGAGCTGGCGCAACACCGAGGCTTGCACGTCCTCGCGATCGCCGAGCCGGCCGCCCGGCAGCGCCCACCGCCCAATGTCGGGCTCGATGCCGCGTTGCCACAGCAGCACCTGCAGCTGACCGTCGCGGACCTGCAGCACCGCAGCGAGAACTTCGTGCACAGCGAGCCCGACACTGTTATCATTCATGTTTTCGATTGTAAGGCGAAAACTCGGGCCGGGCCAGCGCGGGTAACAGCGAAGGAGGCGACATGGCCGCTACTGCTGTACCGGAGCGGACCGACACCGGTCACCCCCGGCCGGTGACCGATCGAACTGCCTGGGCGAAGCAGGTGCGCGAGCTCGCCCGTCAGCGCGACGCGGTGCTGCTTGCGCACAACTACCAGGTACCCGAGATTCAGGACGTCGCCGACCATGTCGGTGATTCACTGGCGCTGTCTCGCCTTGCGGCCGATTCCGCGGCGAGCACCATCGTTTTCTGCGGCGTGCACTTCATGGCCGAGACAGCGAAGATTCTCGCACCGGACAAGACGGTGCTCATCCCGGACGCGCGGGCGGGTTGTTCACTGGCCGACTCCATCGACGCCAAGCAACTGCAGGCCTGGCGAAGTGAGCATCCCGGTGCCGTCGTGGTGGCCTATGTGAACACCACCGCCGAGGTGAAGGCCCAGACCGACATCTGCTGCACCTCGTCGAACGCTGTCGAGGTGGTCGAGTCGATTCCGGCCGACCGACCAGTGCTGTTTTTGCCTGATCAGTTCCTCGGCGCGCACGTCCAGCGCCTGACCGGTCGCGCGAACCTGCATATCTGGGCCGGGGAGTGCCACGTGCACGCCGGGATTAACGGCTCGGAGTTGGCTGCGAAGGCGGCCGCCGCGCCCGACGCCGAGCTTTACATCCATCCGGAATGTGGCTGTGCCACCAGCGCCCTGTACCTGGCCGGTGAGGGCGCGGTACCCGCCGAGCGGGTCCGGATCCTGTCCACCGGCGGGATGCTTGACGCGGCCCGGGCGACCGGTTCGCGCGAGGTGTTGGTTGCCACCGAGGTCGGCATGCTGCATCAGTTGCGGCGCGCCGCGCCCGAGGTTGATTTCCGCGCGGTGAACGACCGCGCCTCCTGCCGGTACATGAAGATGATCACTCCTGCCGCGCTGCTGCGCTCCCTGCGCGAGGGCACCGACGAAGTGCACGTTCCCGTGGAGATCGCTGAGCGAGCCCGCGGCGCGGTACAGCGCATGATCGCTATCGGCCGGCCAGGCGGCGGCGAGTGACCGCCGACGCACTTGGTCCCGCGGAGGCGGCAATATGACCGCCGGCGCACTTGGTCCCGCGGAGGCGGCATGACAGCCTGGGAGGCCACCGCGGACTTGGCCGTCATCGGTACCGGCGTCGCCGGGTTGACTGCTGCGCTGCGCGCCGCCGAGCTCGGCCTGCGGGTGGTCGTCGTGACCAAGGCGGCGGTCGAGGACGGCAACACTCGGTGGGCGCAGGGCGGTGTCGCGGTGGTACTGCCGGGCACCGACGACAGCGTGGACGGACATGTGGCCGACACGCTCGCCGCCGGCGCGGGACTGTGCGACGAGGTCGCCGCTCGGGCGATCCTGGCCGCCGGTCCAGCCGCGATCAGTGCGCTGCGCGCCCGCGGTGCCGTCTTCGACAGCGACGGTCATGGCGACTTCAACGATCTGGCGCGCACTCGCGAGGGTGGGCATCGGGCCTTCCGGGTGATCCACGCGGGTGGTGACGCTACCGGCGCGGAGATTGAGCGGGTGCTGGTCCGCGCCACCCGTGGTGGACAGTTGCCACTGTTGGAGGGTCAGCCGGTCACTGAGGTGCTGCGTGATGAGACCGGTCGGGTGGCTGGACTGGCGCTGCTAGGCGGTAACGGCCGCAGCGAGGGTGCCGGAGTGCTGCGCGCCCGGACCGTGCTGCTGGCCACTGGAGGGCTCGGCCAGGTCTATGCCGCCAGCACCAACCCCGATGTCGCCACCGGCGACGGGTTGGCGCTGGCGCTGCGAGCCGGGGCGCTGGCCGCTGATCTGGAGTTCGTGCAGTTCCACCCGACGGTGCTGCACCTCGGCCCGGGCTCGCGGGGACGCCAGCCGTTGGTTACCGAGGCGATCCGCGGCGCAGGCGCGGTGTTGTTGGACGCCACTGGCGCCCCGGTGATGACCGGCGTGCACCCCCTGGGCGGCCTCGCGCCGAGGGACGTGGTGGCTGCGACGATCACCAGCCGGATGGCCACGACAGGCACCGATCACGTGCTGCTGGACGCCACCCACCTCGGCGGCGCGGAGTTTCGCCGCCGCTTTCCTACGGTGCACGCGGCGTGTACAGCGATCGGCGTGGATCCCGGCTGCGTCCCGATTCCCGTGGTGCCGGCCGCGCACTACCACTGCGGCGGCGTAGCCACCGACACCCGTGGCCGGACCACGGTGCCCGGGCTCTACGCCGCCGGGGAGGTGGCCCGGACCGGGCTGCACGGCGCGAACCGGCTAGCCTCCAACAGCCTGCTGGAGGGGCTGGTGATGGGACCCAGGGTCGTCGAGGCGGTGGCCGCAGACCTTGCGATGTCCCCGCGACCCGGCCCACCGCTGCCGCCGTGCGACGTTCGCCCGATGGCCGATCGTGATGCGGTGCAACGAGCGATGAGCGCGCACGCCGGCATCGGTCGCGACGCCGCCGGCCTGGCTGCTGCCTCGGAGGTTGCTGGCGCCACCACGCGGCGGTCGGTGCTGACTCGCCGTGACGCTGAGGACGCCGAACTCACACTGGTCGCGGCTGCGCTGCTG
>JALZDU010000383.1 GCA_030862405.1 Actinomycetota bacterium
AGGGCAGCACCGCTTCTGGTTCATGTGGGATGACCTCGTGCGTGGCGCGATCGGTGCGGTTGTCCTGGTGGACACCCGCCGGCTGGCTGATTGCTTTGCGGCGGTGGACTTCTTCGAGGATCGCGGCTTGCCTTACCTGGTCGGGGTGAATTGTTTCGATGGCGTGCTCAGCCACAGCGTCGAGGACGTCCGAGAAGCGCTGGCCATCGATTCCGCGATTCCCATCATCCCTTGCGATGCGCGCGAGCGGGAGTCGACCAAGAAGACGCTCATCGCGCTGGTCGAGCACGCCATGCGTCGATCGGTGGGCGCTCGCAACTGATCTGGGATTGTTCGGAGTGAATCCAGCGCAGGCTGCGCTGGTTGACAGACACGTTAAGTGATGTAGGGGTCGCGAGCTGGGGGCGACGTCGAGTTGGGAGAGTGCGCAGCGTGGCCGCCACGAAGGAAGGGCAAGACCCCCCTCCGACCGCTCCGGCGGTGTCATGTGCTGTGACGAGATGACTGCGAACCTCGGCTGCGCCCCTCCCGGTGCCGGCGTGCATGATCCCGCGGAGCCGCCATCATGACCGCCACGCTCGCGGGTGATGGCGCCGCACCGCCGCACCGCCGCAGCGGCGGGTGGCGGCTGCGGGATTGGCGGCTGCGCACCAAACTCACTGCGGTGCTGCTGGTACCGCTGGTGCTTGCCGGGGTGCTCGGCGGGCTGCGGGTCTCCGACCTGATGCGCCAGGCCAACGACCTTGCGGTGGTTGTGCGGCAGGTCGGGTTCGCTCAGCAGGTTGGCCTAGCCGTGCACGATCTGCAAGGGGAACGGCACCTGGCGGCGGTGGCGCTCGCCACCGACCGCCCTGCGGACCGGGCCGCGCTGCAGGCGCAATACCAGCGGGTGGACGCCGCCGTCACCATCTTGCGTACCGGGGACTTCGGTTCCGATACGCTCGCCCCCACCGCGGCGTACCAGGCCGCGCTCGGCCGGCTGTCCGGGCTCGCTGCTGTGCGGCAGACCAGTGACGAGCGCAACGTGGCCACCGCCTACTCCAGCCTCATCGCGCCACTGCTTGAACTCGACCGCAGAGTCCTCGATGGCATCGATGGCACCCGGGACCCGCTGGCGCGGCAAGCCGGCGGTCTCAAGGCGCTCGCCGTGGCTAAGGAGCAGGCCTCCCAGCAGCACGCATTGCTGCACGCGGCCACCTTGTCCGGCCTGGTGCCTGCGGAGCAGCAGGCCACGCTGCGCACCGCCGAAGCCAGATTCGACGCTGCTGTCGACGAGTTCCGCCTAGCCGTGCCTGGCTCGCAGCTCTTCGAGGCCAGGGCAGTCATCGATCGCAAGCGGCTGTTGGAGGCTGCGCTGGACCGAGCGGTGCGACAAGCATCGCTGCAAACCGTGCCCGCCGACTGGAACTCCGCCGCGGCCGGCACCGTTGAGGCCATCCGCCAGGGCGAGATCACTCAACTCAACGCGTTGCGGACGGCCACCGCGGCGCGCAGCGACCAAGCGTCGCAGCAGGCGCTGTGGAACGGCGCCTTGGTCGCTGGCCTACTGATTCTCGCCGTGGCGACCCTACTTGTCGTGGTGCGCTCGCTACTGCGGCCGCTACGTACGCTGCGGACAGCGGCGTTCGACGTCGCCGACCGCCAGCTGCCGGAGGCGGTCGAGCAAATGAGCGGCCGCGACGGTACGCCCGCTCAAGCGACTGTCGACCCGGTGCCGGTGCACTCCAGGGAAGAGGTCGGTCAGGTTGCCAGGGCGGTCGACACCGTGCACGTACAGGCGGTTCGGCTGGCCGCTGAGCAGGCCGCGGCGCGGAGCAGTCTCAATGACACCTTCCTCAACCTGTCCGGACGCAACCAGGGCCTTGCCGACCGGCAGCGGCAGTTGATCGATGAGCTGCGCAGCAGGCAGCACGACCCTGAGCTGGTGAGCGGCTTGCTACAGCTTGACCACCTTGCTGCCCGGATGCGTCGCCACAGTGACAACCTGTTGGTGCTTGCCGGCGGCACATTGCCGCGGCGGACCGAAGGGCCCATGGCGGTCGTCGACGTGTTGCGCAGCGCCGTCTCGGAGATCGAGCAGCACCAGAGGGTGACCGTGCGCCAGCCCCCGGCGGCCATGGTGGCCGGTCCGGTCGCCGACGACCTGGTGCACCTGCTCGCTGAGTTGCTCGACAACGCCGTCAATGCCGAGACCACCAGGGGTACGTACCGGCAGACCTCGGTGACCCTCACCAGCACGCTCACCGAGGACCAGGGTCTGCTGGTGGAGATTGTCGACTCGGGCCCTGGCCTGCCGCCGGACCAACTACAAGCGATCAACGACCGGCTCGCCTCGCCACCGGCGGACGATGCGTCGGTCTCCCGGCAGATGGGCCTGTTCGTGGTGAGGAGGCTGGCTGCCCAGCATGGCATCACAGTGCGGCTGCGCCAGCGCCTCAGCCAAATCGGGATCAGTACGGCGGTGTCGCTGCCGTCCTCTGTGGTGTTGATCGATTCCCGACCTTCCCACGGCGCCCGACCCTCAAATGACAGGATCCCCGAGGCGCCGGCCACCACCGAGTGGAGCGGGACCGGCGCGCCGCTGCCGCTGCAGGTGTCTGTGATCGACGAAGCCGCCGCGGCAGAGCTGTTCAGCCCGACATCGATCGGGATAGCACCATCACCGCCCGGCGGCCCGCGCACGGCTGAACAGGAGTGGCGCGAGCTCTTCGGTGGCGACCATACCCAACCCCAGCCCGAGTCTCAGCGCGAGCCGCTTGCCGGTCAGCAGGATGTGGATCAACAAGGTGGGGCGGCGCCAGATCCCCTGGCGAGTCCGCTGCCGTTGAGCAGCGCCGCGGCAACCGGTCAGCCGCAGGAGGTCCGCGAGGAGATCTTCGAGATGGTCTCGGCCTGGTTCCGCGAGCAGCAGTCTGCGTCGGCAACCAACGGTGACACCACGGAGATGGCCGTACCGCCGAACGGGGTTCGCAGCGCCAACGCGCACGAGTGGCGGTCCCCGTTGGACCAGGAGTGGCAGGCGGCGCAAGCGTTGGCTACCCCGGTCGACCACGGCGTCACCATGGCCGGGCTACCCAAGCGCCAGCCGCTTGCGCATCTTGTGTCCGGCGCGGAGGGCATCGGCCGTTCCGTTGCGGCGTCGATGCCTGTTGGGCCGGTCCGCGTTCCGGATGATGTGCGCGGCCGACTGAGCAGATACCAGCACGGATTGCGCGTCGGGCGTCACGCCCGCATCGGTCCTGACGAACAGCCCACCATGACCGACACCATGCACGGACATATCGAGGAGGATCAGTAGTGACGACAGCAGTGCCACAGCATCCGGTCCAGCCCGGCCAGTTCGGCTGGCTGGTGGACAGCTTCGTAGAGCGGGTACCCGGTGTGGCGCACGCTGTCGTCGTCTCCGCCGACGGGCTGCTCCTCGTGGCGTCATCGGGATTGCCCCGGGACCGTGCCGATCAGCTTGCCGCGGTCACTTCTGGTTTGGTGAGCCTCACCCAAGGCGCGGCGCGCTGCTTCGAGGCAGGAGGCGTGGTCCAGACCGTGGTGGAGATGGAGCGCGGCATCGTCTTGACCATGGTCATCAGCGATGGTTCCAGCCTGGCCGTGCTGGCCTCGCCAAGCTGCGATATCGGTCTGATCGGGTATGAGATGACCCTCCTGGTCGATCGGGCAGGCAAGCTGCTGACCCCCGAACTACGCGCCCAACTGCAGAGCGCTGCGCGCACGTGAGGTGTCAGTCCTGAGTGACTGCCGCAGAGGTGATTCGGTGCAGCGGGAAGCGCCGCAGCTCGCCCCGTGATCGGTCGAACCCCTCCAATACGCCACCTCCTACACTCACCGGCCGCACGATCCGCTTGCTCGCTACGCCGTGGGAGTCCACGTAACCGATCCACACAGTGCTGCCGGCGTCAGCGGCGCCCTGCAGCAGCTCCAGCGTGTCGCCGGTGGACGTCCCACCGGTCACCAACGCAGGTTCGCGCAGGATGGTCGCCGCGGCGTCCCCGGCCCGGACGCCTCGGATCAGTGTGGCGAGCTGCTGCGAAGAAGGCACAGCAGGCACAGCAGGGACGCCCCCCCGGCGCATCGCGGATGGTCGAACCCTGGCCCGGCGCTCCGCGGCCCGCAGCGTGACCACCTGACCGTCGGCTCCCTCAGCGACCGGGGCGAAGCCGGCGCCACGCACTTCCTCCAGCAGCGGCCCCAGTGCCAATGGGCTGACCAGCACGGTGGGGGCAATCCTGCGCAGCCCGCAGCGCGCGGCGACCGGATGCGCCAGCAATTCAGCCAGCAATACAACGTCGTCGCAACGCAGGAATGCAGCCGCGGTGCCACCCCGCAACCGCCCGTGCCGTCGGGCCACATCATCGATGAGGTAGCTCAGCGACTGCGGCACCGGCGTCCGGGACCGGGTGCGAAACAGTTCGTGCAGGTCGGTGGCGCTACGGCCCACGTCCAAGGCGCGGCGCACGGTGTCCTCGGTGACCCGGTAGACGGTGGCGCCGCCGGCCGACTCCACGTCAGCGACCAGCCCGATAGCCCTGGCCAGCTCGGGCTCCAACGGTCCCGGCGCCACTACGGTGCGGTCGGCCTGCACCAGCACGTGGTCCACCGGCTCGGGCAAGGTGGCTTCGAGGACGGCCGCCGCGGCGCCAGCGCCGTCCTGCATCAGCGCCCGGCCGGGCGCTGACAGCGCGCCCAACGCGAGCACGCCGAGCACGGTGGCCTCCCGGACCGTCCAGCTGACCATCTCATCGCGTCGCCGGCCACCCCGGCGCGGGGCCCGCCAGGCGAGCACTGCTGCGAGCTCGTCGGACCGCTGGATCCCGCTACCCGCGGGCAGATCGGCGAGCACGTCGAGGACCCGGCGGCGTTGCTCCGCGGCGCGTGGCTGGCGCAACTCATCAGACAGCGCTGCCAGCGGCCGGTCCTTGTCGTCGCGAATCCCGGCCAATCCCGGCAGCCGGGGTAACTCAAGCCATGCGTTGG
Organism: Actinomycetota bacterium; assembly: GCA_030862405.1. Lineage (GTDB taxonomy): Bacteria > Actinomycetota > Actinomycetes > Mycobacteriales > Pseudonocardiaceae. The sequence goes on from JALZDU010000383.1 coordinate 4,990, forward strand.
CCAGCATCGCCCAGCGCCTTTCGGGTCGCGCAGCGAGCCACGAGTCGGTGGCGACCGTGGGTAACCACAGCCTGCCGTCGGCGCCCTCGTCGGACTCAGCGACCAGCCCAGCCGCGACGGTCACCTCGGCGAGCAGCGCTACCGTGGATTCATCGACGTCCAGCTGCCGCGCGGTGCGCCGCATGTCCCGGATGCCCAGGCCGCCGGAGCGCAACGCAGCAGCCGGTTCTCGCGACCATTCGGAGAGCAGCTTCTCGGTGTGCCGGAGCAGATCGAGCACCGCGCCGGCGGCCGTCGAGTCCACCATGGACGGGTCGCGCTGCTGCCTGGGAAGCGCCGGTTCCTCCAGATCGATGGGCCCGAGCGGTTGGTTCCCGCGCAACGCCAAGCCCACCTGTGCGGGCAACTCGACGGTGCCGGAGTCGATCCGGCGTAGCAGCCCGCGGGCCAGTAGCCGTTGCACCGGCGTGCGGGCCCGGCTCAGCGCAAGCACCTCGGCGGCATCCCGGGTGGTGCCCACGGGGGGCCCGGCGGCCAAGGTCCGCAGCACACCCAGCTCGTCCTCGGTCAGCGCGGCGATGGCGGCGCCGATATCAACGCCGGCCAGATCCGCGGCGCGACGGCCCAACCCGCCAGGATGTGGACCGATGACCTGGCGCGCCGCTGGGACCACCGCGAGCGCCGTATCCTCACCCCAGGCCAGTGCGCGGCAGCGCAATGCGTCCAGGCCCTGCTGAATTCGGCCGGTGGTGACGTCTCGACCGAGCAGCCCAGCGACGTCCTGGCGGCTCACCGGTTCGGTGTCGGCACCCGCTACTACCAGCGCCGACAGTACTGTCAGCGTGAACCGATCCAAGTCTTCGCACGCCCGGGCGACGGATGCCTGGATCCCGGCTCGGGTGGCCAGCACCGTCGAATCAGCCGGAGCCGGCACGGCAAGGTCCGGGCGGGCCCGTAGTAACGCGGCAAGCGTGGCGTCGTCCCGGGAGCGTAGCCAATCGGCCAGTGCAGTGCTGGGCATCCCATCCACGGTATCGACAGCCCCGGACACGTCGTATGGCGCCACTGATCACAATGAACTGTGTGACCCCGGGGCACAATGGAAATCCCACCGAGCGAGGAGAAGCTGTGACCAAGCGCACCGACCGAATCGACCCGACCTGGCCGAGCTGGTCGGAAGAGGACCACCCTGTCAGCGAACTCGCCGCCCCGATCCAGGGCGCGCTGTCCCCCTTCGGCGAGGTGACCTTCCCGCTACCGGCTGACCAGCTCCCTTACCAGCACCCGCACACGGAGATCAACCGCAACGACGACACCCTCTAGAGCGCCCACGGAGGGCCCCTCAAAGGCGTCGGTTCGGATCCGTTAGGGTCCCGTCACCGCGCGGCCGGAGCGTCGTTGGTCCAGCGTGGGTCGCCCGGTCGGGGAGGGCGAGTCAGCAAGGTCCGCCCGTCCGACACCAGAAGAGGCTATGGCTCAGCGTCCTGGATCTCCCCGCCTGCGTGACCGTCCTTACCTGATTGCCTGCGCGCTTGCCGGGGCCGTCGTGATGGTGCTGGCGATCGTGGTGGTGGCTTTCCTGGTCCCGCTGGGTGGAAGCGGCGAGGCCGGCCAGGCCGCGCCACGGCCCCCGGTGACCGCGACCGCCACCATCCCGCCCGCTGCCGTCCCGTCAGATCTCGCAGCTCTGCCGCTGAGTACCACCTACACCATCGTGGATGGGGCACCGCTGGACACTGGGCCCCCGGTCCCCACCGACGGAGCCGTGGTGCATCCACGGCGGGAAGTCGTGGTGTACGCCGCCCCCGGCGGTGCGCCGATCGCCAGGATGACCCCCCAGCAGCTCGGTGACACCTGGTTGCCGGTGATCGCCGAGCAACCCGGCTGGGTGCAGGTGCTACTGCCCTCGCGACCCAACGATTCGGTCGGCTGGGTGACCGACGATGCACTCGATCGTGCGGTAACTCCGTATCTCATCCGAGTACACCTTCGTTCTCTCACTATGGAGCTGTTCTGGGGGGACCGGCGGCTAGGTGAGTGGCCGGTGGGGATCGGCAAGGAGTCAGCGCCCACTCCGGTGGGGCGGACCTTCCTGCTCGGGTCGTTCACCGATCCTAAGCAGAGCTATTCCCCGGTAATCCTGCCGCTGGGCACCCACAGCCCGACGCTGGACAGTTTCGGTGGCGGCCCGGGAACCGTCGCGATCCACACCTGGCCCACGGCCGACGTCTTCGGTACCCGCTCCAGCGATGGATGCATCCGGGTTCCGGCGGACGCGCTGAACATGTTGACCGAGGTTCCGCTGGGAACGCTCGTGCTCATTGACGAGAACTGAACAAATGAGAGGACAGCACGTGAACAGTAGGAAGCTCGCCGGCGCCAGTGCTGCCAGCGTCGGTGCTGCCACCGCCGTGGTGGCCCTGCTGCTGGGGACCGTGTCCGGTAATGCTGATGAAGCCACCAAGTCATCGGCGTATGGCATCGAGGTCGTAGACCTCATTGATCCGACGCCTTTTGTCGATGCTCCACCGGACGACAGTGAGGCCCTCCTGGAGGTGCCAGGAGAGGACTCGGAACTGCTGAGGGTCGCGCTGCTCAAGGTCAGGGCCCAGGACTTCCGGTCCAAGGCGACGGCTGTCGACGTAGAGGTCCTCGGGATCGAGGCCAAGCTCATCGAGGCAAAGTGCGAGAACGGTGAAGGGGATTCCTCGATCATCGGGGGGGTCAGCGACAGCGGTACTCCGCTACCGGCGAATCCATCCGAAGGCCAGGAGCTGGACCTCTCGCCCATCCTCTCGATCGAGTTCAACCGGCAGGACAAGGATGGCGACAAGCTCACCGTTGATGCGCTCGTGGTGAAGCTCCTGCCCGGTGGCAACCTCGGGGCTGTGCTCCAGCAGAAGGACCTCGATCTCCTCAAGAAGGTTGCGCCCAAGGACCTGAAGGTCCCGGCGACGATGCAAGAGGTGAAGTCGGAGAACCCGTCGCAACCTGGCGCTCCGGCCAACCCGTCGCAACCTGGTGCTCCGGCCAACCCGGAAGAGTCGGGCCCTGCGACCCTCGGGGATCTAGCCAAGAAGCTCCAGTCGCTCAACCCAAACCTGGTGCCCAAGGCCGATGACAGCGATGCGCTGCTAGAAATCATCGTGTCGTCCGCCAGTTGCCGGGAAGACCGCAAGAAGGATGAAAAGCCGCAGGACGAGGCGCCGAAGCCGAAGCCGGTGGAGGCAGACCTGCCGGTCACGCACTGACCTGGTCAACGCATTCCCGACAGGGGGCTGGCACGCATCGCGTGCTGGCCCCCTTCGTCGTTACTGCCGCCTTCGTCGGACTGCCCAGCCACCGGAGCCGTCTGGCGCCTGATGATCGATGGATCCCGCCGTAGGATCGACTCGTGAGCTCCCAGCAACGCCTGACCCATGTCGATGATCGTGGTGCGGCCCGGATGGTCGACATCTCGGACAAGCAGTCCTCCACACGGGAGGCGGTAGCCTCAGGGATCTTGCGCACCACCGAGGAGGTAGTGCGGTTGCTGCGCGCTGAGCAGCTGCCCAAGGGTGATGCGCTGGCCACCGCACGCATTGCGGGAATTATGGGCGCCAAACGGACGCCTGACCTCATCCCGCTGTGCCATCCCATCGCGCTGTCCGGGGTCACCGTGGATCTGCATACCTCAGGCTCTGAGGTTCGGATCACTGCCACGGTCCGGACTACCGACCGCACGGGTGTGGAGATGGAGGCGCTCACCGCGGTCGCTGTGGCCGGGTTGGCGTTGCACGACATGGTCAAGGCCGTCGATCCGGCCGCGGTGCTCGACGCGGTGCAAGTGGAGCGCAAGGAAGGTGGCAAGACCGGGCTGTGGACGCGTCAGGAGAATTGATGACAACAACGACCCGCCGTGCCGTGGTCGTGGTGGCTTCCAACCGTGCGGCTGCTGGCGTGTATCCCGACCGCACTGGTCCAGTCATCGTTGACTGGCTGTCCGAGCGTGGCTACCAGACCCCGGATCCCGTGGTGGTGCCAGACGGATCGCCGGTACGTGACGCGGTGGCGGTGGCGGTGGCGGACGCGGTCGACGTTGTGCTGACCACCGGCGGTACCGGAATCAGTCCCACTGATCGCACCCCGGAGGCCACAGCGCCGCTGCTGGACTGGAGCCTGCCTGGATTGGCCGACGCGATCCGTTCCGCTGGATTGCCTCAGGTGCCCACCGCGGTGCTGTCCCGCGGGCTGGCCGGGGTGGCCGGGCGCACCCTGGTGGTCAATCTGCCCGGCTCCACCGGCGGAGTACGCGACGGCCTGGGTGTCCTCGACGAGGTGCTTGATCACGCCGTTGACCAATTGCACGGCGCCGACCACGTCGGTAGTGGAACCGGTGAACCTGCTGGCGCGCACCATGGCCATGCTCCCAGCCATGAGGAGTCGGTGCCCGCAGCCTCGGGCGCGGTCCTGCGTGCGGTGGTCACCGAGGAGCCGCTCGACGTTGAGGAGCACGCCCGCTTGGTCGCCCGCCCGGACGCCGGTGCAGTGGTGAGCTTCTCCGGTGTCGTCCGCGATCACGACGACGGCCGCAAGGTCCGCGCGTTGGAGTACTCCAGCCATCCCGGCGCTCCAGACGTGATCACCAGGGTGGCGGCCCAGATCGCGGCGACCCATCCCCAGGTACAGGCGCTGGCCGTCAGCCACCGGATCGGCCCGCTGGCGATCGGCGACTCTGCGCTGGCCTGTGCCGTGTCGGCGGCTCACCGAGCGGAGGCTTTCGCGGCCTGCGCGGCGCTGGTCGACGAGGTCAAACTGCAGCTACCCATCTGGAAGCGACAGGAGTTCACCGACGGTTCGGAGGAGTGGGTCAACTGCCCGTGAGTCCCTACGTTGGTGCCGGTCTCAGCCGCCGGCAAACGGTGGTAGGACATCCAGCTCGGCACCGGGCCGCAGCGGCGTAGTGCGATCCCGCACCGCGACCGAGTCAACGAGGAAGCTGCAGGCGGCCAACACCTTGCGCAGCGGGTCCCCGTGCCGGCTGGCGATCGTTTCCAGCGCATCCGCCACTGTGGCGCCGTCGCGGATATCGATGTCCTCACTGGGCATGCCCGCAGCGGCACGTGCCGCCGCGAAATACCGCACGGTTACCACGGTCAGCCTCCGATTGTGCTCATCGAGTGGCTCGGTGTGACGAGACCCGGGTCGTCAATTCCGGGCTGCCTTGCACTACCTGGCTCTCGCCACCCGTTTCTCGTCATGGGCACCGGCTGCCCGTCGCCGGCTTCGGAGTGCATCGGCCCGCCGATCGGTGTCGCTTCGGTGAACAGACAAAAGCGTAGCCGCTCGCGGTGATGAGCCCGGTACGGTCACCGGCTGCAGACAACGGCTGGGTCATCGAAGCGATGCTGCCGACAGTTGCAGATCCGCCGGTGAAGCGGACTTGTCGCGCCGGATCGGCCCCGTACGCTAAGCCGACTACCGGATTACCTAGCAATGCAGCAGCCACCTGTTCCAGACTACCGGCAGTTCACTTAACCAGCTTGTGCTTCCGGGTTGCCCGTAGGTTGTCCGACCCTCGTGGATTTTCAGGCGGCGGTCCCTCGCCTGAGTCCTGCCATGCGGTAGGCACTCGGGTGATCGGCCAAGACACACGAGGAGAGGGACCGCCTTGAGGAAGGCCTATAGAACAAGGAGATTACCCGGCATGGCCGCGGCGCCGGGTCGATGACGCTGGGCGGGTGTCGGCTACCGGTGGCGCGGCCGCGAATGCGCGCCAGTGATGGCTCCGGGAAGCTGCCGGTGGCCTGACGATCACCGGAGGCCGCCGTAGAAATCTACGATGTTCGGGATACCCTCAGCGCAGCTGCGCGCTGTCAGGCGGCTGTGGCCGCGGCGGTTGGGGTGGCGGTTTTTCTTCACAGAGCGCCGCGCCACCGCGCTCTGACAGCTTCGATGAAGGGATGCATAGCCCGGCGCACAGCGTTGAGCCCCTCGATGCCGTGCGTGTCAAGGGCATGGCGGCAGAACGTGATATCCATGCGGTGCGGAGCGCGACACGCTCCCCGGAGCCCGACCGGTAGGCCGGTCTGCCACGGTGCACCGTGGCAGACCGGGCAGGACCGTGATCGCTTGAATCGCCTGCACGCCACTGGCTGGTAGGTTTCTTCCCACAGCCAAGCACCTTCGCAAGCCTCGTCGTCTGGTATATACCGTCCGCGCGGCATTGGAGGGCCGCCATGCCGCGTGAGTGCGCAACGATAAGCATCCATGTCGCTGTCCAAGGCGGCCAACGACAGCGACAAGCATCATGTGGCGGGAAAGAAGCGCCCGAAATGTGGCCGGAGGTCGTAAGGTAGGGGCTACGCGTCCCGGGTGCGCTCGGGGCGCGTTCGGCTTGCTGGTCGCGCACTCCCGGCAGGCGGTATTCCACGAGGGAACGGTGAGGTCAGTGCCGACCGGCAAGGTCAAGTGGTACAACGCGGGCAAGGGCTTCGG
>JALZDU010000385.1 GCA_030862405.1 Actinomycetota bacterium
GTCCAGGACCCCGCCCCTGAACCCGGCATCAACACCCGCTGCACCCGCATCGTCACCCTCCGCTCCGTCATGGACAGCGGAAGGTAATCACTCCACGACGTGATCGTTTGACCGATCAGGCCGCGCCGTGCACGTCAAGGACGCATGCGGAGGGACTCCAGATAACCGACGGTAGGTGCCGCAGCGCCGCTCCGTGCTTGGCGTCGCGGAAAATATTCTCGATAGACGTCCGGTGCCGGTACCAGTGCTCCACAGCGGCCGCTTTGTCCGGTGTGGACACATCCAGGTTAGTCATGATGAACGAGTAGCCATACACCGCGTCGGCGTCGGCGAGCTCGCTGATCGGCAGCGCCCGCTGCTCGGGGCGCAGAGTATGCCGGCGCCGGGACCGCGGGTCGGCGCTGACCTGGGCGGGGGCGAGGCGGACCCGGCGGATCAGCAGCCGGGTGGCCGCCGGCCACCAGTCCGGGCAGTACTCGGCCACGGCGACCTGGGCTTGGTCCATGTCGGTCGCGTCGGTCCAGTCGCCCTCGGCGATACTGGCCAGGATCCGCCACAGCGGGGCGATGCGCTTGGCGCCGATGGCGAACTCGACCTCGGCGACGTGCGCCGCCCGGGCCAGCTCACCGGCGAAGTACCCGGCATCAGCGCAGCCGCACCCGCCCGGCCCGCGTCGCCGCAGGCAGCGCCGCCAGCGCCCGGCGCAGCAGCCCCGCGGCGTGGCGGCGGGGGTCCTCGTCACCGGCCATCAGGTCCGCGCCCAGCACGGTCGCGGTCTCCGCCCAACTCGCCACGTGCGGGCGCCCGACCCGTTGCCCCAGGTAGTTGTAGGCCACCCCCCGCTTCTTGCGCCCGTACACCTCGACGTCGGTGGTGTCCAGGTCGATCGTCACCTGCTCGCACAGGACCGCGGCGCGGACCGGGGGCAGCGCGGCGAGCATCGCGGCGTGGATGTCGCCCACCCCGGTCTCCACCCCGTGCCACTGCCCGTCGGACAACCGCCGGGCCAGCCCGGCCGCCGTCGTGGAGCCCAACCCCGACACCGGGGCGAGCACCTGCCCGGCCACATCCGCGCGCTGGCGGTCCAGCCCGACCAGGAAGTCCTCCCCAGCCAGCTGCGCCGCCGCCATCCCGACCAGCAACTCCCCGCCGGTGTGGCCCCGGTCGCGGGCCTTGATCGGCCCGATCGCCGCATCCAAGCGCCTGATCACACCCAGGCGCTCGACCAACTCGGTCACCGCCGCCATCCCCGACACCGGAGTCAACGACGGATCCGGCGCACCGACCCGCACCCCCCGCCGCAACCCACGAATCCCGCGTACCCTGCCCACCAGATAGGTGTCCTTCCAACCTCGATGACTGTGGCCTCACAACCGCCATCATCGCAGGTCAGCAGGACACCTATCGCCATCTGTGGGTCCGTGTCGCGCCACTACTCGCGGATTCGGGTCTGAAGAAGCGGTTTCAGGCACGCATCCTCCCGGAGGCAGTACCGCTGTGAGGGATGACACAAACGCAGGTGACAGACATGTTCAAGGCCGCGGAGAAGCTGGAAGAGCAAGCGTCGAAGGGACGAGATCGTACAGCTCGCACTTGTCCATCTAGTGCAGATCATTGGGGAAGCCGCGCGTCAGGTCGTGGCATGCGAAACCGTGTAAAAACTGCTACCGTGAGGTGGACTTTGACTTGCTGTGGGACGTGGTCACCTTGGATGTCCCCAAGCTACGCGCCTAGCTGGCCGTCATCGATGACGAGTAACAGACGAGGGGATCGCCAGCGGTAGGAAATACTGTAGCACGAGCGGAACGGAGTACGTTCATTGGATCGTCAACGACATGAAGCGCTATTAGCGAAACACCCCGATGTCAAGTCACTGCTATTTTCGGACGAATCGCTTGTGTCGGTAGAGATCGTTTCAGTCGATCGACCTGAGCGACCTGCCTCAGCCATACAAGCATTGCGACGACTAGTGCGAGCCGAGGGAAGACAGGAGATTGGTAGTACCGGTCCGGTCATGGCTGCAACCACCGCCACCAAATCCTCTCATGGGGTGAGTAAGAATCTACGGCTCTTCGAGACATTGTTTGGTCGTGATTCCTTAGTTGTAGCAAGAATTCTCCTTCCCTGGTACCCCAAATTGGCTACGGCAACAGTACTACGATTGGCGGCATTGCAAGGACTTCGTGGAGTATCGGAACGGGAAGAGGAGCCAGGACGCATCGTTCACGAAGCCCGCCGTGAAGACGACCCGATCGCTAGGGAGCTGACCTTGCATCGCGGTTGGTCTTGGCCCTACTATGGTTCTGTAGATGCCACGTGCTTGTGGCTGAGCCTCCTCACTTCACTGGCACGTATGCAACACCTGCAGGCGGAACAATCTGTCATTCGACGTGACAACAAAACCGTCTCGCTTGGCGACTGTGCCTTAGACGCTATTGATTGGCTTGTAGGTAGACTAAAAAGTACTCCGACGGGACTCCTGGAGAGTTCTCCGAAATTTCGCGGATCCCTTGAGAATCAAGTTTGGAAGGATTCGTGGGACTCATATTCGCATCAGGACGGATTGTTTGCGCGAGCGGGAACAGTTGCGAGCGTAGAGGTACAAGGTCTGGCCTATGACGCTCTTTGTGATGCCATCTGGCTCTATAGAAAGCTTGGCCTGGGGGAATGCGGACGAGCCTTACCCTTGAAGACGCTGCTCGAGCAAGCGCGTCAGCTTCGACGAACAGTTTTGCAAGACTTTTGGTGCGATACTCCTGACCGAGGTGGTTTTTTCGCGCTCGGATGCGACAGGGACGATCACGGGACAGTTCGTCAGCTAGCCGTACGGTCATCGAATATGGGGCATCTCTTGCGGAGTCGTATCCTGGACGGCGGGGACGAGGAAGTAGTACACAAGCGGACCAGCCTGGTGCGAGCGTTATTTGGATCCGATATGGTATGTGCCGCCGGATTGCGCACCTTATCGGCAAGCGCTACAAGGTACCGTCCGAGCGGTTATCACAATGGCACTAGTTGGCCATGGGATACTTACACTGTCGCCGAAGGCCTTCAACGAAATGGCTATCGCTCCCTTGCTGATGACTTTCGTCAACGAGTTTGGTGCGTGTACAAGGAGCATAGAGGTTTTCCGGAGTTTGCAATGGGCAATTCGGGAGCAGTACCAGAGTTCAGTAGTCGGGTTGTCACAGTGACTAATGAGCTTGGTCGGCAATATCAGATCGAACAGCCACCGCAGCAGGTGCAAGCATGGACAGTCGCTCCCATTCTTGCTATAAAGAGAACCCGACAATCACAGTTCTACACAGAGGCGCCCAGCGCCTCAGCTCTTGAAGCGGAGCTTCTTCGCAACGTGACCGAACCCTGATGTCAATAAGTGTACGGAGCGCTTAAAGGAAGATTCTGTCAAGAATCTTCGTGAATCTGTCGGTGTTAAATCAAACCATTGATGTTCCCGGGAGAGGACCGTCGATAGGTACTGCTGGCGTGAGTCAGACTCGGCGCGCGCTACAACACCGCTTCGGCACACCAGCGATTCGACAGAGAACTCTCGTTCCCACAGCAAACCGTCGCCTGTCAGAATAAGCCTGAGCTTGCCAGCTCTATCGACCTCCGGCACGAGGTACGGTCTGGGTCTCCTGGGATCGAACCACCAAGCGCTAAAGAGTAACAGGCAGTCCTTGGCTGTTACGGCATCAGCTTTGGACAGTTCTTCCACGAGGTTCTTGTAGGCTGGGGGAGTGCCAAACAACACCGGAATTGTGTAGATGCGACCTAACCGCAATGGTAAGAAGTAAGTGGCAGGGACGCGATCACCGTAGAATACACGAATAACTCTGCCGGATTCGAGCCGCTGCTCTGAGAGCGGATTTGGGGTTTCATCCCATTTGGCAAAGACGCCTATAGCTTCTCGTTGTGCGGCTGGAGGTGGAACGTAGACGATTTCGAGGGACGAAGATCCAGGAGGGTTGCGGCCCCCAAGCCGAAACCAGAACTTGAGAAGGTCCCCTTTATCCCATGGGTGTTGCGAGGGCGAGGGCGCGTTTCCAGGTCTCCATACGAAGCCAAACTCAATTACCCTGGCTCTTGATGCGCGCTGATACAAGTAATTAGTCCAGTAACCAAGATACGCCCCCAGGGTCGAACCGAAGAGAGTGACTAAAAGGGTTTCCATCATGAAGCACCGTTGTGCAGTTGTGTGGTTGGGGTAAGAGATTCTGAACTGTCGGCAACCATCACTCGCCCAGCTTCAGCCCGAAACTCCACCCCGCCGTCGTCCGGTGAGCGCGCCCGCACCCACTCCGAGACCGCATGCACCCGTCGGAGTGACTTCTCCAGCAGCTGCTCCAGCGTCGCGGCCGCCCGGGCCGCGACCTTGCCCGGATCGGGGCTGGCCAGCACGAGATCGTCCGGCACGTCCCCGCGGTCCACCGCCACCAGCACCTCGCTGCCGTCCGCCGGCGGCACCGCCATCGTCAGCTCCCGCACCGCCGGCTCCTCCATCCCTCGGCACCGTCACAACAGGTGAGCTGATCCTAGTCCGGCGCTGCGACCGGCAGCCGCGCGTGATCGCGCGGGCCATGAGGAGGCAAAGTGGTGGTAACAATGGGCGCCTAGCGTCGAGCGCATGGGCGGCTTCATGGACTCGCGGATCGGCGTCGAGGAGGAGTTCCACCTCGTCGACCTGCAGACCAGGAGAGCGGCGCCGGCTGTCGACGCCATGCTCGCCCAGCTGGACGGCGACTCGTTTGCACCGGAGCTGCAGCGCTCCCTGGTCGAGGCCAACACGGTGCCCTGCGAGAGCCTCGACGAGCTGCGCGCCGAACTCGGCCGGCTGCGCCGCCGGTTGAACGAGGTCGCCGATCCTCTCGGGCTCG
>JALZDU010000414.1 GCA_030862405.1 Actinomycetota bacterium
CGTCGCATCCGGGAGGTGACCCGACCGCAGGATTCGCAGGAGCTGCTCGAAGCCTTCACGGACGACACCGAGCTTGCTCGCTGACCGGTCGTTGTCGGTGATCTCGTGCACGACCATCCAACCCAGCCGCGCTGCCGTCGCCCGGTTGACCTTGTGCTGGTCAGCCACGCCGTGCCCGTCTCTGGCAGTGTCCGCGCTGATCCTCGCGTACGACACCACCGGTACCGCCTGGTCGTCCATGTCAGCCTCCCGGCAGTATTATTGCGCGAGCGACACTACTACCACCAGCAGTATTTGAGTGATGCCAAGAACCCGAATGGCTATTGCGGCATTGGTGGCACAGGAGTGGCCTGCCCAATCGGAACTGGCGTTAGGCCTAGCGACGCCTGATGCAAAGACCTGTCTGACCTACTCGGTAATTCTTGGATGGACGGTCCCGGCTGCGACAACCAGGTGATCCGCCTGTCAGAATCAGGGCAATACCATATCCGGCCGCCGGACGTCACCTCGTATTGCCATTGCGCTAACGTCCGACCGAACACACTGCGACTGCCGAGCTGTGAAAGTTCCTTCATTTGCCGTTCACTTCCACCTCAGGTCGGCGTCGGATGCTCGTCGCTATGGCTTCACTGGATGTGGGGTCGAGGACGGCGCACCAGCATGTCGCGGCCCCGGAATCGCCTCGGCTGTGGGCGGGACAGGCATCCACCTCGGCTTCGGCTGGCGGTGGGGTTGCCTGGCCGCGATGGCGGCGGTGGTGGGTCCAGCTGCTGCTCTTGTTCGTCGGCGGGGCCGTCGTTATCGGCTTTGTGGTGGCCGGGCCGGGGCAGGGGGTGCCAGCGGGAGCACGGTTGACGCTTGTGGTGTTCGTGGCCGCGGTGGTGCTGTGGGCCGCGACGCGGGTCGATGAAACGCTGGTCGCGTTGGTCGCCGCGCTGGTATTGGTGTTGGCTGGGGTGCTCGACCGGGATCGGCTGTTCGCGTCGTTAGGTGATCAGACGATCTGGTTGCTCGTTGCGGCGTTCGTGCTCGCGGCCGGGGTCAGTGCCACCGGCTTGCCGACCAGGGTGGCGGCGGCCTTGATTGGCCGGGCCAGCTCGGTGCGCCAGCTGGTGCATCTGATCACGATGGCGTTGACACTGACTGCGTTCGCGGTGCCAGCGACCTCGGGACGTGCGGCACTGGCGGTGCCGGTGTTCGTGGCGCTGGCCCGTGTGCTTGCGGATCGGCCGCGGGTGGTCCGGGCGCTCGCGTTGTTGTTCCCGACGGTCATCCTGCTGACGGCCGTGAGCACCTTGATCGGCGCTGGCGCGCACCTGGTCACCAACCAGATCCTCGCCGCGACGACCGGGCAGACGATCGGCTTTGCGCAGTGGCTGCTGCTTGGTCTACCGCTGGCGGTGCTGTCCGCGCACGCTGCCGCAGAGGTGGTGTTAGCGCTGTTCACCCGGGCGGTGGACCGGCGCACTTCGGTGCGAATCTGCGCCGCGGACATCGGCGGCGACGCCCCGACCCGAGTGACCGGTCCGCTGACCGGGGCTGAGCGGCGGGCCGCGGCCGTGTTGGCCGCTGTGGTGGTGGCCTGGTGCACTGAAGGGCTGCATGGCCTGTCTCCGGCGCTGGTCGCGCTGGCCGGCGCGCTGGTGCTCAGTGCTCCTGGCTGGGGCACGGTGAAGCTGGGTGATGGGGTGCATAGCGTGCCTTGGTCGCTGCTGCTGTTCATGGCGGGTACGGGTGCGCTGGGTGCGGCGCTGACCACGTCGGGGGCTACTGAATGGTTGGCCGGCGCGGTGTTCGGCCCGTTGCGTGGCGGGTCACCGGTGGGGTTCCTCGCCGTCGTGGTCGCACTGAGCGTCGCCGCGCACCTGCTGGTGCAGTCTCGCACCGCTCGGTCGTCGGTGTTGGTGCCGCTGGTGGTGCCAGCCGCGATCGCGATGGGGCTCAACCCGGTGGCTGTGGCCTTTGCGTCCACTGCGGCGGCCGGGTTCTGCCACACGCTGACCTCTTCGGCCAAGCCGGTGGCGATGTTCGCCCGGTTGGACGGGCTTCCCACCTACGACCGCGTCGACTTGTTGCGGCTTTCGGTGTGGCTGGCTCCGATGACCGCTGTCCTTGTTCTGCTCTGTTCGCTATTCCTCTGGCCGCACCTTGGCTTACCGCTGCGATGACCCCTTAGGCAGGACGCCATGACCGCACATGTTCTGAGTCGCTTTGTGGTTGCACCGAGCGGATTCAAGGAGTGCATGTCCGCTGAGCAGGCGGCGGACGCGATTGTCGCCGGTGTGCGGCGGGTGGCACCGGGGGCGATCGTGCATTACCTCCCGTTGGTCGACGGTGGGGAGGGTTCAGCGGCAACACTGGCCCGGGCTACCGGCGGGCACCTCGTGCCGCTGCGGGTGACCGGCCCGGTCGGTGACCCGGTGGACTCCCACATCGCCGTGCTCGGCGGCCCGGGTCCGCGGACCGTCGTGGTGGAGATGGCCGCAGCCGCAGGCCTGCGGTTGGTGCCGCGCAGGTTGCGGGATCCTGGTGCCACGACCAGCTATGGCGTCGGCGAATTGATCTGTGCGGCACTGGACGCCGGCGCCCGCCGGATCTTGGTGGGCTGTGGTGACTCCGGGACCTGCGACGGCGGTGCCGGTGCGCTGCAGGCGCTGGGCGTGCGGGTGAGCACTGCGTTGGGCGAGCCGGTGGGTCGTGGCGGTAGCGCGTTGTTCGAAGCCGCGGCGGTCGATCTCGACGAGCTCGATCCACGGCTGCGCGACGTGGAGGTGCTCGTCGCGGTCAATCCGCACAACGTGCTGTGCGGCGAGCGCGGTGTGGCACGGGTGTTCGGCCCGCAGAAGGGCGCCACGGCTGACCAGGTCGAGCTGCTTGCAACCGCCATGGAGCGCTGGGCGAAGGTCCTGGAACACGACCTGGGGCTGGACCTGCGCACCGCTGCCGGCTCCGGCGCCTCCGGTGGTCTGGGCGCGGGCTTGGCTGCCGGGCTGGGCGCGCGGCTGCTGCCCCGCTTCGAAGTGATGCTCAACCATGTTGATCTCGACGCTGCGTTGGCCGACGCCGATTTGGTGTTCACCGCCGAGGGAGCCATCGACGAGCAGACCCCACGCGGCAAGGTGCCAGCCGAGGTGGCCCGCCGCGCCAAGCGACACGGCAAGCCGGTGATCGCCCTGGCCGGCACCATCGGCGTCCACGCCCGGGTTAACTACGATGCTGGCATCGACGCGTTCGCCGCTATCCTGCCCGAGCCGGTCAGTTTGGAGACAGCGCTGTGCCGTGGTGCAGAATTCCTTACTGACGCCACCGAGCGAGTGCTCCGGCTGGTCTTGGTCGGCACCGCGATTGCCGCCTGATCGCCCGGCGGTCGCCCCAATTCTCTGCGCCCGATAGATGAAAGCATTTTCATAGTTGTCTCATCGGGATCTCATTGAGCTTGGGTAACACAGAGGTTATGGACACCCAGCCGAACCCGAAGGTCGACGCGCGGCGCCGGCGGGCGCTACTGGTCGCGATACTAGCGTTTCCGGTTGCTGCGGGTTTGACAACGTGGGGAGCGGCGGGTTTAGGAGTTTTTCCGGGATGGGTGCACTTGGACGAGGGGCCAGCGCCCGCGGTTGCGCTCCCCGCGCTACCGGGCTCGAACGAGTCTGACGCGCTGATTGTGCAACCGTCGGTGGAGCCCGGGCCACTGCCCACCACCATGTCTGCAGTGGAGGAGCCTCCTCCACCTGCTGTGGTGCCTCCATCCGGTCCAAGCGGGTCGGCGGGCGACGCCGGGTCGGCTGCCAGCGGCTCTCCCGACACCTCCGGTGGGACCGGCTCGGGGGCGCCCGTCCCACCCCCAGCATCACAGGGCCCACCGAATCCCGGCGGGAGCGTCCCCGAACCGCTGCCAGCCGCCGGATCAGACGACGGCGATGATCGCGATGACGACCGCGACGACCGCGATGAAGACCCAGGCGACGACGACAGCGAGGTCCGCCGCGCCGGCGACGACAGCGACGACGACAGGGCCGACGATGACAGCGGTGACCGCCGCGGCGATGATTGAGCTTGAGCTGGCCAGCACTTGGGGAGCAGAGTTTGATGCGTCGGTTACCCGCAGCGGTAGCCCATGCCGCGGACGGTGGTGATCTGTTCGATGCCGATCTTGCGGCGTAGCGCGCGCACGTACACGTCAACAATGTTGGAGCCGGGGTCGTAGTCGTAGCCCCACACGTGGGAGAGCATCTGCTCGCGGGACAGCACCTGGCCAGGGTGGCGCAGGAATAGTTCGAGCAGGGCGAATTCGCGGGCGGTCAGGTCCATGGTGCGCTCGCCAACCTGAGCACGGCGGGTGCGCAGGTCCAGCGTCACGCCGTTGCCGCTAAGCACGGTGACCTCGGGGCCGCGGTCGGTCGAGCGAAGCCGCAGCCTCACTCTGGCGAGTAACTCTTCGAACCGGAACGGCTTGGTCATGTAATCATCCGCGCCACCCTCCAGCCCGGCGACGGTGTCGCGCACCGTGTCCCGGGCCGTGAGGATGATCACTGGCACGGCGGCGCCCAGCTCGCGAAGTAGGCGCAGCACGGTGAAGCCGTCCTTGCCGGGTAGCCCGAGGTCCAGGATGAGCAGGTCGAAGCCTCCGGTCAGGGCGTAGTCGAGCGCGCTGTGCCCGTCGCCGACTGTGGTGGTGGTGAACCCGTTGGCCCGCAAGCCTTTCTCAACGAATGCCGCGATCCGAGTTTCGTCCTCGGCGATCAGGATACGATTGCTCATGGGATCTCTCTTTTCGTGCCGGCCGAAGGCTCCGCGGGAATCTCCATAGCGAAGGTGGCGCCTTCCCCGGGCACGGACCGCAGTCGGACGGCACCACCATGCGCGTCGGCGATGGCGGTGACGATCGCCAGGCCCAGCCCAGCTCCGGCGCGGTGCGAGCCGGCTCCACCGGTGGAGCCTCGGGCGAATCGCTTAAAGATCGTCTCGACGTCCTCCGAGGGTACCCCGGGGCCGCTGTCGGTGATCCAAAACGTCAGTGTCCCCCGCCGCAGCGCCGATCCGATCGCGATCACATCGCCGGACTCGGTGTGTTGGACAGCGTTGTGCGCCAGCTGCACCATGGCCTGGGTGATGCGTTGTGGGTCGACCCGGACGGTGCCCTCCCCGATGGCCTCTAGCTGCCAGTGCCGCTCGCCCAAAGCACGCACCTTAGCGTCGATATCGCTGGTCAGCTCCGCGAGCTCGACCGGCTCGGGACGCACGAAGTCAGGCCGTTCGGATTTCGCCAGCAGCAGCAGGTCGTCCACGATGCGGCTCATCCGGTCCAGCTCATCCAGGCACAGCCGGATGTCCTCGGCTCGCTCGGTCGGGTCGTTGCCGAGTAGCTCCAGGTTGCCCCGGATGATCGTGATCGGGGTACGCAACTCGTGGCTGGCATCGTCGAGGAATTCACGCTGGGCGGCGAATGCAGCCTGCAGCCGCTCCATCATGGCGTTGAACTGCTCGGCCAGCGCGGCGATGTCATCATTGCCCCGCACCGGGATCCGTCGGGTGAGGTCATCTTCACTGATCTGGGCGGCGGTTCGGTGCAACAGCCGGACCGGGGCGAGGATTTGACCGGCCACGATCCAAGAGACTCCAGCGGCCAAGACCAGCCCGATCAGGCTGACCAACGCGAGAGTTCGTACGGCCTTGTCGATCTCGGCGCTTTCCGGCGTGACGAGGTACCCGACCACGAAGTAACCGTCCACCGTGTCACGCAGCTGGATCGGCACCCGCGCCCAGCGCAGCTCTCCCTGCTGGGTGGCCAGCGCTCCGGCCGGGGCGGCAGCTTCGGTCGCGATCGCAGCCAGCTTTCCCGGTTCGGTGATCGCCCGTTCCGCGTTGGCCTGGCCCTGCACCAGCGGTGGGATGGCGCCGGTCGCGGAGATTCCGGCGAGTACCTCGCTCTCGCCGGTGCGCTGCCGCTCCAGGTGCACTTCCAGCAACTCGGCTGCTGAGGTGAAGGGCTGGCCGGTTTCGGGGTTACGGCCCTGCCGGGCGAACTGCTCGAATTCCTCGACCTCCTGGCGCAGGGCTGCGTCGATTTCCCGGTCTAACCCGTTGATCAGCACGTTGCGGGTGACTAGCACCACGGAGACGAGCGCCGCAGCCAGCACGAGCACCAGCCAACCCATGATTCGCAGCCGAGCTGAGGCGCCTCGGCGGGGTGGCTGCTCCAGCCGTTGCTCAGGCCCGATGCCGATCGAGCCAGCACCGAAGGCCGACCGGTCGGGCACGACCGTGACCGTGGCCGGCTCATTCGTCCGCTCTGCCGTCACCGGTGCTCGATTCGCCCCGTCCGTTGTCACCGTCGCCATCATCACTCACCAGCGAGGGAGGCGACACGACCT
>JALZDU010000418.1 GCA_030862405.1 Actinomycetota bacterium
GCCCAAGCGTCTTTCCGTCCCCTCAAGCTGCCGCCTAATCAAAGTGACGAAGGTGGTGAAGAAGATCATCTTACGCCGAAGTCTGGCTAGTCGAAAACGGTGTCCGGTGCACTGAACGTCCTTTCAAAGTTAGTTTACACCGACTGATCGCGCCCGGACATACTGCCGTTAGCGAACGTGGCGGCGATCACCGCATTGGTGGGTAAATAGCAGTTTCGGGCGCCGCGCTGCCGTTTCCGTTTGTGGATATGCTGTCGCCGGATGGTGTTGAGGGGGCAGCGGTGAGCGTTGCGAGTGCTGCGGCGAGACGGTCGAGAGTGGGTCGTTGGCCGGGGTCGCGGTGCAGGCACGCGTCGATGACTTCCGCCACGTCAGCGGGCAGCCGTCGTCGCGCCCGGATTTTGAGTGCGGGTCGGGCCAGCCGAAGCTCGCAACGCGACAGGGTCGACGTGTGCGAGTCGGCCGATGCCGAGCGGTGCGGAATGTCAAATGGCTGGGTTCCGGTCGCAGCCTCATAGAGCACTAGGCCAAGGCCCCACACGTCGACGGCGGGGCCGAGGTTGCCGCCGCTCACCTGCTCTGGGGACATGTAGCCGGGTGTTCCGATACCGCTGTGGCACCGGCCGGGGGGACGGGCCAGGCTCAAGTCGATCAGGCGGGCTACACCGTGGTTGGCGATGATATTGCTGGGTTTGATGTCGAGGTGCAGGTATCCGCGGCTGTGCAGGTACCGCAGGGCCGAGCAGAGATGCTGGCCGAGGTGACCCAGGTCTGCGGCTCCCAGCCGTTGGCTGCCGCCGTCGAGGATGTAGCCCAAGGTGGCACCGGTGAGATTCTCCAGCACCAGTAGCGGCGGCTGCCCTGCCGCCGGCCGCAGGTACTCGTAACCGCGGACGAGGTGCGGATGGCTCAGCGAAAGCAACAATCGTGCTTCCCGCCGCAGGTGGCGGTGGGCTGAGCGGTCGGTGGCGCAGTCGGGCCGTAGCGTCTTGATGAAGCAGCGGCAGTAGCGCTGGGCGCTCCAGGCCTCGTAGCAGTCCAGGTCCGCCCCGCGGCGCACATGCTCGATCACCTCGTAGCCCGGCGCAAGCTGGTGTCCCGGCGGATGCACCGGGGGTCCGTCGTGCGCGGGCGCCTTGGGGGATCGGGGCTCAACCTCGTCGGCGAAGTCCGGGTCGGTGGGACACGACGCGAGATCGGCAGGGCTGGTCATATCGGCTCCGGTTGCCACAGCGAAATGTTGGGTTGGAGGGAGACGTTGGCCTGGGGGTACGGGCTGAGCCGGGATGCGTAGCCGGCTCCGTTCGGTGCGCCGCGTGTGTGGTGGAGCTGGTAGAGGTCGGCATAGCCGGAGTTGGTGGCCAGTAGCTCGCTGTGGGTACCGGCGCCGGTGATCCGCCCGCCGGCGAGGAACAAGATCTGATCTGCCTCGGTCACAGTGAGCAGGTTGTGCGAGATGACCAGCGTGGTCCGCCCAGTCATCAGCCGGCGCATCGGCGCCATGATCCGTTCGGCGGAGGCGGCGTCCAGGCCGGTGGTGGGCTCGTCGAGGAGCAAGACCGGTGCGTTGCGGATCATGGCACGGGCAATGGCCAGGCGCTGGCGTTGACCACCGGACAGCATCCGTCCCCGTTGCCCGATGCGGGTCTGGTAGCCCTCAGGCAGGGCGGTGATGAAGTCGTGCGCGTCGGCTGCGGTAGCCGCCGCCACCAGCTCGTGCTCGGTGGCATCGGGCTTGCCCCACAGGATGTTGTCGCGGATGGTGCCGTCGAAGACCAACGTCTCCTGCAGGACTGCCGAGATGTTGCTGCGCAGGCTGGCGAGTTGTAGATCACGCAGGTCACACCCATCGAGGGTGATCCGGCCGGCGTCGGGGTCATAAAACCGCAGCAGCAACTTGCTCAGCGTGGACTTGCCCGCCCCACTCGGGCCGACGAGCGCGACCGTCTGCCCCGGAGCCACCACGAAGGTGATCGCATCAAGTGCGGTACGCGCAGCCCCGGGGTAGCTGAAGCTCACGTCTTCGAAGATCAGGCATCCCTGAGCTTTGGGCAACGTCCGTGGTTGCGCAGGTTCGCGGATGTCAGGCTGGCGTCCGAGCAGCTCGATGATGCGTTCGGCGCTCGCGCTCGCTGCGTAGATCGTGTTGGACAGGCGGCCGGCCCCCCGGATCGGGCTGTAGAGCCTGGTGAGGTAGGTCACGAAGACCAGTAGGCCGCCCAGGGTGATCCGACCCTGCTGCAGCTCCCACACACCCAGTCCCATGACCAGCACGATCCCGATGATCTCCAATAGCTCAGTCAGTGGTTGAAACAGGGCTCGCAGCCGGGTCGCGGCCATCGCCGCGGTGAACCGGCCGACGTTTTGCTCATGGAACCGGTCGACCTCGGCGGCTTGGCGGTCGTAGGCCTGCACCAGAGCGATGTTTCCGAGGCTCTCCTCGGCGGCCGCGGTGACCGCGCCCGATCGCCGTCGCTGTTCCCGGGAGGCGTTCTTGATGCGGAGGGAGAAGTGCCGCGCTGCCATCAAGAAAGCAGGGGCGGCGATCAACGCGGCCAGTCCCAGGTGCCAGTTCAGGTAGAACAACGCGCCGGTGAACAGCAGGATCTGGAATGCATAGGACAGGGTTCGGGTGACACCGGAGAGCACAAGCTGCTCGATGGCGTCGATGTCGCCGGTCAGCCGCGACAGGGTGTCGCCGAGCTGGCGGCGGTCGAAGAAGTCCACCGACAGCTTGTGCAGGTGGCTGAACAGGCGAGTGCGCAGGTCGAGCACGAACCGCTGACCAAGCCAGGACGACAGCCACTCGTCGACGAAGGAGACGAGTCCCAGGGCTAGGCCGATCCCGAGGTAACCAGCTGCGATCGGGGGGAACGCGTGGAAGTCTCGGGGCGCCAGCACGTCGTCGATCAGGAGCTTGAACATCCAGATCTGCGCCGCTTCCAGGAACGGCACGAAGGCGACCAGCAGCAGGCTGAGCAGCAGGCGGCCCCGGTACGGCCGGGTCGCTGGCCAGAACCAGCGGAAGATGCTCCGGATGCCAGCCGGCGGAGCGGGCGCCGTCGACCCACCGGGCGTTGCCTCGTTTGACGAAGAACGCTGATCCGGGTGCTCATCCTGTCGCTTGGTCAAGCCCAGCCCCCCGTTACACGGCAGAGGCCCCACCCCAGCGAACGAAGTGAGGCCCCGGCCCTGGCGTCGTGCCGTTGCCGCTTAGTAGTGGCGACGGCGACGACGACGGCTGTGGCTGCTGCTGTGGCTGCAACTATGGCTGCGGCTGCGGCGGTGACTGACGCTGCGCGCCCGGTCGAAGGCCTCGAAGTAACGGCTCACGGCTTCCCCTTCCGTTCATCTTCAGTGATGGCGCTGTTCAGCCATCGGTAAGATTTACGTCGCCGGGAAGGCCTTCGATGTTACAGAGCATCACCGCTTCGTTACAGCCAGTAGCGGCTCGGGCCCACCGCACTCGATCAAGCTCGGCTGTAGTTGATCCGCTTGGTCGGCATCTTGCCCTCCCAAGAGTTTGGCCGGATGCAGCGGTCTCGTCCTCGCCCAGCGTCCGTTCGGTGCCGTCGCGCAGGTTCCGTGCTGAGGCCAGAAATTTCGTGAAACTGCTGGCAGCCCTTGCGTCACCCACTGTCGATGAAGTAGTCGCTGATCTCGGTCCGCAGCGTCTCGGCCAGCATCCGTACCGTCTGCGCGCATCGCTGAACGCCGACAACGTCCCACGTCCAACGCATTCCTCATAGAGCCTCATAAAGTGCGTCGGCTTCCGCGAAAAGATGGCAGCCGACGGCTTTGGCGGCGTGAACTCCCGCAGCCACTGATCCACGGCCACCCTAGATGTCTTCGGCCGGCACTTCGTGCCTTTACCTGAACCTGGGTCATAGATCCTTTCGCTGTCGACGTATTTACGGCGCTGCTTCCGGCTGACCGTCACGGCACGCGCCCGAGCCGGCGCGGGATCTCCGCATGCCAAGCCCCGTCTGAGCCTCAGGCTAAAGATCGTGTCGTCGGCAGCTCGACACGCTTCATACGGACAGTTCCTCTTTAAGCTGAAACCAGAGGCCACCACGTCACGCACTGCGTAAATGACATGACGCGCAGTAAGAACTCGCCGAAGCCGTCAAGAGGGGTGTTACAGAAACAGCATGCGCGGCGATGAATATGAGGTGAACGCAACGAGATGCGATGGCGAGTGCATGATTACATCGACGCATACGCCGGCAGTGTTCGTCCGAACACTGGGCGCATTCCAGGTGATCCGTGATGGCACACCGGTCCCGCGTGCTGTGTGGCAGTCGAAGAAGGCCCGGGACCTGCTGAAGATCCTTATCGCGCGGCGCAAGGCGACATCCCGGGAGCAGCTGGTTAGTGTGTTGTGGCCGGGGGTAAGCCCGGCCAAGGGCGGTAACCGGCTGTCAATGCTGCTTTCGACCCTGCGTAATGTGCTGCAGCCGCACACCAACGTGGGCCCGTTGGCCAGTGACGGCAATGTGGTATGGCTAGATCGAAACCAAATCAACGTCGATGTCGAAAAGTTCCTCACCGGTGCCGGCGCCGCTCTTTTCGCTCACCGGAGCGGACAACCGGACGCCCGAGAGCGACTGATGACGGCCCTAGCCGCCTACACCGGGGACTTCCTGGAAGATGATGCCACCCAGGACTGGGCGATATCACTTGCCGAGGAGGTTCGAGCCACCCACATCGCCTTACTGCGGGCGATGGCAGCGCGGCTACGGCAGACAGGTGACTTCGATGAAGCAACACGCTACCTGCTGCGACTGCTCGGGCAGGACCCGTGCGACGAGCGTGCTCGCCTTGACCTGGTAAACATCCGGCTTGAGGCTGGCCACCGCGGTGAGGCACGTCGCCACTACCACATCTAGGTGCAACGCATGAAAGAGATCGACGTGCAACCACAACCTTTACCCCGGGAGCATCGCAGGAAGTAGCCGGGCGCACCGCGCTTCCCATCCGATGATGATCGACTGGCATTTGCCACTGCGATAGATACACCATGTCGGCTGATGACGCAGAGGGGGATCCACCGACGTCGCCCCGGTGTGGCACAGGCGGTGCTCTCCGGGACAGCATCCACGCCGAAGCTCGGTTGCCAGAGCTGCACTTCACCCGCAGCGGACTATGCACCCTTCTTTGCGTGATCATGAATACCTACCGGAATGGCAGTAGGTCTGCTGTGGATCACCCAATCGTGACCAAGCATCGTATTTACTGTCTGTACTTAGCTTGCTACTGTCGCGCAAGCCGACAGGTTGTGAGATAGGGTGATGGGTAAGGACGAGCTGGGACACATAAACGTGGGTGATCCGGATCCGACACCCGACTTGTCAGTCAAAGGGCATGCTGCGGACTGCAGATGCGGATTCGAGTGGGCGGATGATGTTTCGCCGAACCTTACACTGTCGTGGTCTTGCACTCGTGAGGCGGGCCACCTAGGGCAGCACCTGGCCGGCACCGGCGAGCGGGTGGCCGCCGTGCACCCTGAAACGCAGAAGTATCTTGCGAGTAAAGACTCGTGGGAAACCAGCGCTGAGCGGGGTTAGTTACTTATTGGCACTCCAGCCGGTGCGTCCAATGTCAGGAGATGATCGTCGATCGAGCAGTCGTGTCTTGGTCTGAAGCCCGTCGTCGCCTGCCGGTGTGAGTCCGGCCGGCTAACTGCCAGGGCTCGGTAGCAAACTGGCGCTTAATCTGGAAAACGGGTTGGATCGGAGCCCAGCTTCAAAGCCCCTTTACTGTTCTGCCCGCACCGTGAGAGCTTCTAGGTCCAAGCGTTGCACCGATAGCCTGCAACGGTCCGTTCAGTCATCGTTATGACATACGTCGCCGGAATCCTTCGACGTTACAACATATTTGCCGAGCTGTAACTCTCCGTAACAGCTCGGGAGGCTGTCGGCGTGAGGAAAGCGTGGAGGCTGCCGCCGTTGGCGGGTCAGGCTCGCCTGAAGTTGACCCGCTTGGTGGGCTTCTTGCCCGCCTCGAGTTTTCCCGGGTGCAGAGTCTCGTCTTCGCCCAGCGTCCGTTCACTGCCGTCGCGCAGATTCTCCTCGACCACCGCCGTGTTCGCGGGCAGGCCGCCGATCTCACGAATATCAGCTACCGAGATGGTGTCCTTGCCCCACGAATGGGCCTTTCCTTCAATCAGCACTTCATACTGAGCAGTGCCTACCTCTTCGGTCATATCTGATCAACCTCTCTGTGATGTTGACAATCGATCCTTGCTTCAGCGTGGACTAAGTTGGTTTCCCGAGAGTCTGGAGAGGTGTTTGAGGAGCATCTGTAGCGCCTCAGCGGCCGTTCGGTCGCATACCTCGGCTGGGTCATCGCCGTCGAAGAAGTGGTGCTCGACCTGGGTGTGCAGGCCATTGGACAGCGCGAGGAACACGGTGCCGGGCGGCTGGCCGTCCTGCCCACCTGGTCCACCCGCGCCGGTCGACGCGACGGCGACATCGGCTCCGAGCAGCCGCCGGACGCCATCGGCCATCGAGGCGGCGGCTTCCGCGCTGACCACCGGACCAGCAGGAACGTCGAGTAGCTGGTGTTTGACCTCACTCGCATAGGCCACCACCGCCCCGCGAAACCAGGTGCTCGACCCGGGCGCTTCGGCTAGCGCGCTGGCCACCATCCCGCCGGTCAGCGACTCGGCCACCGCAACATTGAGCCTCGCCGAGTCAACGATCTCAGCAATGCCCTCGGCCAATCTGGACCGCTGCGCGTGACTCGTATTACCCACTGCGATGTCCCGGCATGGTGTCGGCGACCACCGCCCCGCGCTGCCCCATCGGTCGCGGCTCTCCAATGGTGGTGTCGCACATGGTCTGGCGCTCGGCCTCGGAGTTGATCTCTGCTCCGAGCAGCACAACGTAGCACGTCAAATACAGCCACAGCAACAGCACAATCACGCCGGCCAAAGCACCGTAGGTCTTGTTGTAGTTGCCGAAGAAGTTGACGTAGAGGCTGAACCCGGCGCTGCCCAGTAACCACAGCAGCGCCGCCACCACGCTGCCCAGGGTGACCCAGCGCAACTTTGGGGGATTGCGGTCGGGAGCCACCCGGTAAATTACCGCCAACCCCACAACAACCACGGCAAAGAGCAATGCCCAACGCAACACCTGAGCGAGAACCGACCCGACCGGGCCCAGCGGCGCGGCCTGCAACACCACCGGCACGACCGCGATCAATGCCAGGCTCAGGACCAGGAACACGACCGCGCCCAGCGTGAGTACGAGCGCGACGCTCCGGAGTTTCAGGAAACCCCGCTTCTCCTGTTCGTCGTAGGCAAGATTCACCGCCGTCATCAGGTTCGAGGTACCAGTCGACGCGCCCCACAGCGCCACCAGTAGCGACACCACCAGCCCGACCGTCAGCGCATTGCTATCTTGGGTGATCGCGCTCAGTTGATTCGAGATCAGCTGCTGGGATTCTTGCGGTAGCCCCACGGTGAAGTTGCGTACCTGCTCGGTGATCCACTGGGGATCGGCTACCAACCCCACCAGAGTCACGAGTGCAATGAGCGTCGGGAACAAGGCCAGAAAGGCGAAGAAAGCCACCGCCGCCGCCAGCAGTGCAATGTTGTGCTTTTGGCTCTCGTGCCACGCACGCCCCAGTACCTCCCGCCAACCCTGCACCGGGATCTGTGTCGGCGAGTTCGCCTCCGTACCGATGACTGGCTTCTGTTCGGCGGTGCCGGGCTGGCTTTCTAGCTTGCTTCCACCGCTCCCGCTTCGAGTCATACACCAAGTCTTCCCCAACTCCGTTGACTTTATGCGACGAGGCACACCGTGCGTGAAACCGTGCAGGGTGTGCATGCCGCGGAGCACTACCTGCTTTCGGTCGCCTGATCCCCGCAGGCTGGTAGTACGGCGTCCCCGGTTACGGCTGCAGGAGGATCTTGATTGCGCCGTCTTGCTTCTTCTGGAACGTCTCATAGGCCCGCGGCGCCTGGTCCAACGGCAAGGTGTGGGTGGCGAAGCCCTCCACGCCGAGCGGATCGTGATCGGTGAGCAACGGCATGATGTCGTCCACCCACCGCCAGACGTTGGCTTGCCCCATCCGTAGCTGGATCTGCTTGTCGAACAGCGTCAGCATCGGCAGCGGATCGGTCATGCCGCCGTAGACTCCGATCACCGAGATCGTGCCTCCCCGGCGCACGATGTCGATTGCCAGGTAGAGGGCGTTGAGCCGGTCGATGCCCGCTTTCTGCATCAGCGTCGCCGCTATCGGCGCAGGTAGCAGGCCAGCAGCCTGTTGAGCAATCTTCGCACCGGGGGAGCCGTGCGCCTCCAGCCCGACGGCGTCGATGACCGCGTCGGGTCCGCGACCTGCCGTCATCCCGCGGATCACATCGGCGAGGTCATTCTGATGCTCGCGCAGATCGAGCGCCTCGGCACCGTGCAGCCGAGCGCGGGCCAGCCGCTCGGGCACCAGGTCGACGCCGATCACCTGCCCGGCACCGCGATGCCGTGCGATGCGGGCGGACATGTCACCGATCGGCCCCAGGCCGAGCACTACGACGCTTCCGCCGGCCGGGATCCCGGCGTACTCGACAGCCTGCCAGGAGGTCGGCAGCACATCAGAGAGGTAGACGAATCGCTCGTCGGGCGGGCCGTCGGGCACCGCAATGGGCAGCGTGTTGCCGAACGGGACCCGCAGGTACTCCGCCTGCCCGCCGGGCACCTGCCCGTAGAGCTTGGTGTAGCCGAACAGCGCGGCCCCCATGCCCTGGTCCCGGACCTGGGTCGTCTCGCATTGGGAATGCAGTCCCTGCCCGCACATGAAGCACGTGCCGCAGGAGATGTTGAACGGGATCACTACACGTTGACCGGGGCGAATCTCGGTGACGTCGCTGCCGACCTCCTCGACGATCCCCATCGGCTCGTGACCGAGAATGTCACCCTCGGTCAGGAACGGCCCGAGCACCTCGTAAAGGTGCAGATCTGACCCGCAGATGCCGGTCGAGGTGATGCGCACGATTACATCCGTCGGCTCCTCGATCTTCGGATCCGCTACGGTGTCGACACGGACGTCGCGCTTGCCGTGCCATGCCACTGCCTTCATGCGTCCTCCTCGATACCGGCTTGAGTCGAGCCGGGCGATTTCTCATCCGGTAGCTAGCGGCGCCCAAGTGGTCTCACGGCCGGTCCTTCCAGCACCGAGCCGTCGACGTCGAAGCGTGAGCCGTGGCAGGGGCAGTCCCAGCTGCGCTCGGCGCCGTTGAAACGCAGCAGGCACCCCAGGTGCGTGCAACGCAGCGACACGGCATGCAGGGTGCCGTCGGATTCGCGGAACACGCCGACCTTGCCCAGACCGTCGCGGACGACCCGGGCTTCGCCGACCGGCACATCGGCGGCGCTGGACACCTCGGCCGGGGTGATCCGATCGACGATCAGATCCGTTGCCGCCTTCGCATTGATCTTCATCAATCGCGGCGTGGACCGAAGCGAGATCCGGTGTGGGTTGAACCGGTCTGCCCACGGCTGGGGCTGCCTGCCGCTGATCAGATCGGCCAGGATCGCCGCGGCCATCGTCCCGCCGGTCAATCCCCACTTCATGAAGCCCGACGCCACATACACCCGGGATGACAACGGCGTGTACCGGCCGATGACCGGTAACTGGTCGTAGGACGTCGGATCCTGCGCGGACCATCGGTGGCTGATCTGGGTGACGTCCCAATGCCGGCGCGCGAAGACCGCCAGCCGCAAGAAGCACCGTTCGTCGACGTCGCGTGCTCCGGTGGGGTGGCTCTCGCCGCCGACGATGAGAAGATCGCCGAAAGCGTTCAACGACCGGGTGGGGCTCCCTGCATTGATCGACATCCCGGTCGGTAGCGGGCCCCGCACCGCGGCGGCGATGCAGTAGGAGCGGGTTGGCTCGAGCCGGGCGAAGTAGCCACCACGATCGAAGGCGGGGTAGTGCGTGGCGACCACCACATGACCGGCGCTGACCGTCCCGCCAGTCGTCGTCACCTGGCATGGTGCGCCCTCATGCAGGCCGGTGGCGCGGGTGCCTTCATAAACCTCGGATCCGGTGCGACGGATCGCCTCGGCGAGCCCGCGCGCGTACTTCACCGGATGCAGCGCGATCTGATCGTTCAGCCGGACCGCTCCAGCTACCGGGAAGGGAAGATCGACGTCGTCGGTCCACGTCACCGGCAGCCCGGCGTGCTTGGCTGCCTCGGCCTCCCGTTGCACGGTTGAGAGCTCGGTCTCATCCGCGGCGACGGTGAGGGCCGGTCGACGCTGCAGGTCGCAGTCGATGCCGTGGTCGTCGGTCAGTGCGGCGACATGGTGTACCGCTGCCATGCTCGCAGCGGCGTAGTCGGCGGCTGCTTCCTTACCGTGCGTGCGCTGCAGGGAGGAGTACACCGTGGACTGCAGCGCAGTGACTTTCGCGGTGTTGTTACCCGTGACGCCACCGCCCACCCGGTCTGCCTCGACGACAGCGACGCGGGCACCTCGAAGAGCAAGCAGTAAGGCCGTGGTCAACCCGGTGACGCCGCCACCGAGCACCGCCACGTCCACCGTCCGGTCGCCATCCAGTTGCGGATAACCGTGAGTAGGCATTCCTTCAAGCCACAACGACTGCGTTGCGCTAGTGGTGTGCACGCGGTCCTCCACCGTCCTGGGCTGATGCAAGGGGCTACCCAGCGGCGGGTGGGACTAATCCTCCCCAGCCTTCCGCTACGGCCGATGGACGCTGCCTCACGGCTGGAAAGCAGGAAAAGATCACCGTGTGTAAACGCTGCCGTTACCGGGTATGTGTACCGCGAAAGTTGAAGCGTTAAGGGACAAGCATTGGGGCAAAGGAGGAACAAAGGTGACTCAGGAGCAGGGGCATCCCGGTGCAACCGACAGCTCGGTAGGTCAGTTGGTGGAGCGCCTGTCGGCTCAGGTGTCGGCGTTGGTGCGGGACGAGATGGCGCTGGCAACCGCAGAGATGAAGCGCAAGGGCACCCAAGCCGGTGTCGGGATCGGGATCGGCAGCGCCGGGGCGGTCGTGGCATTGCTGGGGCTCGGAACGTTGGTCGCGGCCGCGGTGCTTGGATTGGCCACTGCGCTAGCCGCGTGGCTGGCCGCGCTGATCGTGGGAATAGTGCTGCTGGCCGTTGCCGGGGCGCTGGCGGCAGCGGGGATCGGCCAGGTGCGCAACTCGGCGCCGGTGGCACCCGAGAAGGCCGTGCAGAGTACGAAGCGCGACATCGAGACGGTGAAGGAGAGCATGCACCGATGAGCGGCAGAAGCGAGCAGGAATTGCAGGAAGAGATCCAGGAACTACGCAGCGAACTAGGCGAGACAGTGCAAGCACTGGCGCACAAGGCCGACGTGCCGGCCCGAGCCAAAGAGCGTGGCAACGAGTTGAAAGAAGAAGCCATCGAGCGTGGCAAAGAGCTGCGTGAGCAGGCCGCCGAGGTTGGCAGCGAGCTGCGTGAGCAGGCCACCGAGCGTGGTAGCGAGCTACGTGATCAGGCCATCGAGCGCGGCAACGAGTTGAAGGAGCGGGTCCTCGAGCGTAGCGGAGAGCTGCGCGAACAGGTCCGCGAACAGGTCACTGTGCGGAGCAGTGAGCTGCGCGACCAGGCCGTGGACGCCGCCGAACGGGCCCGCGAGGCTGTCAGCCACGCCCCCAAGGACCGGTGGGCCAAGTTGGCGAGCGCTGGGGCCGCCCTGATCGCCCTTACCCTCATCCTGCGGAGGGTGCGGCGCCGGTGAGTTCCTTCGACAGGGTGCCGTATGAGGTGTTGAGCCTGGCTAGTGGGATTCTCGGTGGTGCGCTCGCGGGGGCGGTAGTCACCCGTGTCTGGCGCGCAGTGGCCGGCGAAGACGAAGCTCCCGAACCGACCGCCCTGAACCGCAACATCCGCGAGGTGCTCGTTGCAGGCGCACTACAGGGTGTGATTTTCGGCGTGGCAAAGGCCGCCGTGAGTCGCCTCACCGCGAGAGGTTACCGGCGATTGGCCGGGCACGAGCTCAGGCGCTGAGCGCCCATGACAGTTCAACTTCCATAACAGCAGCGTCGCCCCACCCCCCGGGTG
>JALZDU010000425.1 GCA_030862405.1 Actinomycetota bacterium
GCCTACCGGTCGAGCAGCGGCGGGTGCTCGCTTTGACCTATTTCGGCGGGCACACTCAGCGAGAGATTGCCGTGCTGACTGGTGTTCCGCTGGACACGGTGAAGTCCCGCACGTTGGTCGCGGTGCAGCGACTGCGCTCGCTGCTGACCGATCAGTTGGATCCTGGCGCCCTGGTCGCAGAGGCCCACATGGTCAGGGAGGTGGTGGACCGATGAACGACCAGCTGGACCGTGTTAGCGGCTGCCCGTACCGTGAGTTGGCGGTCGGCTGGGCCTTGCACGCCCTGGAGCCGGCCGAGGAGTCCCTGGTCACCAGGCACCTGGCTGACTGCCCAACCTGCGCCAGCATTGCCGCGGAGACCGAGGAGGTCTGCGCCATGCTGGCGCTGTCCGTGCCGCAGACGATCCCCAGTATCGGGTTGCAGCAGCGGATACTCAGTGCCACGGGTGCCAGTCGGGCAGCGCCGGTCGTGTCGCTGGCACTGCCGATGCAGCCAGCCCGACCCATCACGGAGCCATCTGAGGTCGACTTCCGGGGATGGCTGTCGATCACCTGGGCTGACGTGGTGGGTCACGCGAGGGTTGAGCAAGCGCTGCTGGCGGCGGGTAACAGCAGGATCGCGTAGACGGCGGGCCCATACCGAACGGTCACAGTGCAGGTAAGACTCATATCTCGGGAGACGCTGATCATGCCAGCCGCCCAGGAATATAGTGATGAGTTTCGGCAACGTGCGGTGCGGATGGTGTTCGACGTGCGTTCGGGAGCGGGTGGCCAAGCCGAAGCGATCGAACGGGTCGCTGATCAGTTGACAGTGGCCCGGCAGGCCCTGCAACAGTGGGTCGAGCAGGCCGGGGCGAAGGAGACTAGCGAGTCCTCGGACGCGGCGCCGCCCGCCGAACCCGACACCTACGAGCAGGGCTTGCTGCTGGTGCAACGCGGTGAACTCGATAAGGCAGAGACGTTGTGGCGCACGGCCGCCGAGGCCGGTAACACTGACGCCGCCACCGGTCTGGGCCGGCTGCTGGTGCAGCGCGGCGCGCTCGTCGAGGCGGAGGCGTGGTGGCGGAGCGCAGCGGAAAAGGGGAACATCGACGCCGCCAACTACCTCGGTCTGCTGCTGGTGCAGCGTGGCGAGCTGGACGAGGCGGAGAGCTGGTGGCGCAGCACCGCCGAAGCCGGCAACATCGAAGCCGTCACCGTGCTGGGAGTGCTGCTGATGCAGCGCGGCGAGCTCAATGAGGCCGAGACCTGGTTGCGCAGCGCCGCCCACGCCGGCAACACCATCGCCGCGTTCAGCCTCGGTGTGCTGCTCAGGCGGCGCGGCGATCTTGACGGAGCGACACAGTGGTCACGGGCCGCGGCCGAAGCCGGTAACGCCGACGCCGCCAACAACCTCGGCCTGGTGCTGGAAGAGCGTGGCGAACTTGAGGAGGCGGTGGCCTGGTATCGCACCGTCGCCGAAGCCGGTCACGCCACCGCGGCCTACAATTTGGGCCTACTGCTCAAGCAACGCGGCGAGCACGACGAGGCAGCGACCTGGTACCGCACCGCCGCCGAAGCCGGCAATGCCAGCGCAGCCAACAACCTCGCCGTCCTGCTCGAACAACGCGGCGACGTCGATGAAGCAGCGACCTGGTACCGCACGGCCGCCGAAGCCGGCAACAGCAACGCCGCCTACAACCTCGGCGTCTTACTGGCGCGGCGCGGCGAGCACGACGAGGCCCTGGCCTGGTACCGCACCGCCGCCGACGCTGGCCACACCACCGCCGCCAACGACCTGCGCATCCTGCTGGGCCAGCAACGATCTTAGGCTGGACTCGTGCTCGGCCACGAGCCCGCCCTACGCCAGCTGGCCAACCGGCTGGTCGGCATCCTGCACGGCTGCCTGAAAACCCCACCCACTACGGACGGGGCCATCGCCTGGCCCACCACCTACGAAGATCAACAAGTTGTGGCTTGACAAATAAAGCCCCCGGATGTCTAAGCCAACCCTGCGGCAGGATCAACAAGGGCAGGCCACCGCCTGCCCCACCCAAGCGCCGCCCGCGACCTCACCCCCGAACCCGGCCGTCCGTGCAACACACAACTCCTACGTTTCCTACGCCAACGTCAAGCATCACCCAGGACTTCAGCTCGTGGAGTTGAGCGCCGTGGAGCAGCGTTGCACCAGCCGCGAGGAGGTCCGCCGACACGAGGCCTACGGTCACACCACCAACCGCAAAATCGGTTGGACTGGTTCATCCAGTTGAAAGGTCCAGCTTTCGCAGGTCAATGACGCTTCCGTTGTCCAGGTCTTGGTTGGTCAGCGCCCAGATCTGTCGAGCCACGTCCTGAGCATCGCTAAGATTGCCCTGTTTATACAGATCTAGGAACTTCTGCCGACTCGGGAAGTGTGCTTCTGGCGTGTCGCGAAGTTGCTGTTGAAAAGCGGTGTCGACCGTGCCCGGTGCGACCGACAACACCCGCACACCCCCGCGCTGATCTTGCTCAGCGCCGACGTTGCGCACCCATTGGTCGATCGCGGCTTTGCCTGCTCCATATGATGACCATCCCGGATAAACGCTCTGCGCTGCACCCGATGTAAGCATGACAAGGTAGCGGTAGGCATCGAGTGATCGAACAGCAGCGAGGAAAAGCTGACCGAGAACCTGCGGCGCGGCGCTATTCAGGAGCACGTTGCGCAGGTATGCGTCGCTATCGACTTCGCCAGCAAAGCCTATGGGATCGTTGGCGCCAGCGGCGTGGATAAACACCACGTGCTGGCCGTTGAAGCCTTCCAATTCCCGGCGGAACGAAGCACCGACCGTGAGCCATGTCGATGGATCGGCCAGGTCCACCTTGAGGTGCTCGACGGCGTCTGCGGGACGTTCTCGGTTGATACCGATCACCCGAGCGTTATCCCAAGGGACTGTCTTGGCCAGTGCCTGTCCGATGCCGCCTGACGCTCCAGAGATCCACACAAGAGAATTAGCCATGGGTCCAAACATACTAAGAACTGTTCAAGGGCTCACCCCCGGAAGTCGCTGTCGGCCACGCCGTCATCGACGCCGAAGCTAGAAAGCCAACACCCCCGCCCCCACACCGACGATTGACAGGCCGCAGGCACCTAAACGCCTGGTCACCACTGCCCGGGCGCCCAGCCTCCGGCTGGTTCCCTCCAGCCCCGAGGGTGCTGCGCATCGCTGGCGCGACCGCCTCCGGCCGCCCTTGGCCCTGGAGCCCTGCCGACCTGCGGCAGGATCAACAGGGGCAGGCCACCGCCTGGCCCACGCCCCACAAAGATCAACAAGGAGGTGCTTGACAACTTAGGACCGTGGGATGTCTAGCCCCAACGTCAAGCAACACCCGGGACAGAAACGTCAAGCGTCACGTGGACCGGACACGCGACAGCAGATTATGAAGAGAGCGACGGGGAACGGACACTGCACGCAGACACTTATAAATACCCGGATGGGACATGCGACAGAGCACCCGGATCGGACGGAACCGGCGCTGCGACAGCCAATTGGTGTCCGCACTGCCGACGTCGGCATATCTGACTCCGGTTGATGCGGACACGTGCTTCGGTGGAGACCACTGCACTGTCAACGCCTCCGGCACGGTTGCCGTCACCGGGGAGACCACTCCGTCAGCTAACACTTCGCCGGGTGGCGAATCAGTCAGCCAGTTCGGTCCGGCTAATGCTTGATGACAGTGGGGCTGCTTTACTCCGCTCGGGGTACACCGCGCGCTGTCGATCCTTCCACGAAGGGGCGCGGGGCACTACGCTGTAGATCACCTCCCGCTACACCTTCCAAGTGCACGGATTGGGTATCTCCGATTGGCAGCGAAGGGAGCAGCGACACAATGACCTCAGCAGACACTTCCGCAGACACCTCAGCAGACACCTCAGCAGACACTTCCGCAGACACCTCAGCAGACACTTCCGCAG
>JALZDU010000428.1 GCA_030862405.1 Actinomycetota bacterium
CCTTGATCCCTTAGAGCTGAGTTCGGCAGTATCACGAACGAGACGCAACGAAGACCGGCCGAGAGACGTCGAGCAGTGAGGGGTAAGCGACTAACGCCCACGGGTTGCCAGCGTCGTACCTGGAGTGAGCCAGGTCGTGCGCAGGTCAACGGAAGCTGAATCGAGATACGCCATGGCTCGTGATATGCCAGTTTACTCGACACAACACCAAATCGGGGAGGAGGCAGTCGCTGCATTTCGCCGCCTGTTTCACGGGTGGGTGGTACGCGAGATCGACAAGAATGACTACGGAATCGATGCGGAAGTTGATGTCGTCGGCGAGGACCGGCGACTGACCGGCGTCTCATTTAAGGCCCAGATCAAAGGCACCAGTGCTCAGCCTCGCGGCAGAACGCACAGCGTCAACGTCAAGCGTTCAACGCTGAATTACTGGCATAGCCAGCAGGTTCCCGTCCTAGTCTTCTACTACATGACCAAGTCGGGTAATGCCTTCTGGCGGTGGGCACATTCGTATGATCCCGTAGCGGAGAGGCGGAAGGTGCGCGGGGGCACCACTAGCGGCGGACGAGTGAGCTTCTCGTTTACGCCAGCTAACCGAGTCACGACACTCACCCCTTCGCAAGTTGTCGAGGACATCGCCGCCTTCCGAGCGCATCGCGCCCCGTGGTGCCCGGCACTCCATGACACCCGGCGTCTGCAAGGGCAAGACCCACAAGCCCGAACACCTCGGCGTCGCCGGGCGTCGTCCGGCTCTCGTCGCGTGTCACCGTCTACAGCGCCGCCGACGTCGAGGCGTGGCTTCGGAGCCGGCGGGTCGACCCAGGGAGGGCGGCATGAGCGGAACGCACGGTGCTCCGCCCGCGGGCGTGACCCTGCAGACGGACGTCGAGTACCGCCCTGGCGCCGCCGTGAACGGCTACCGCGCGCGGGTCCGCTGGTACGAGCCGTCGACGAGGCAGCGTCGGTCCAAATCGGACACGTTTCCGACCGAGGACGAAGCGCTCCGGTGGATCGAGGACATGCGCGCGGCTGCGGCCGGCGGCGTCGATCCCAAGCGCTTCACCCAGACGCTCGCGGAGTACGGCGAGTCCGTGATGAGCCTCGCCCTGCGCGGCCTCGAAGCCAAGACGACGGTGCCCTACCTGGCCGGCTGGCGAAAGCGGATCGTGCCGTCGCTGGGCCACCTATCAGTGCGGATGATCACGGTCGGGGCCGTCGACCGTGCTGTACACGCCTGGATCGCCGACGAGTGCAGCAAGTCGACGGTGAAGAACAGTCTCGCGATGCTCGTCCGGGTCATGGAGCAGGCGGCCCGCGACGGGATCATCGATCGAAACCCCGCCCGGATCACCGGCTGGCAGCGCGAGTACCAGTTGGCCGAGGACGAGCTGGACGACCCGCGCAAGCTCGCGCTCCCCGACTGGTCCTCGCTAATGCAGCTCGCCGAGCAACTCGTCGCTTCCTCATCGGGTCGGTTCGCCGGCTGGGGCGAGGTCGTCGTCTTCGCGGCCGCCACGGCTGCTCGGATCGGCGAGGTGTCCGGCTGCCGCGTCGGCGACATCGATCCGAAGACGTGGCTCTGGACGGTGCGCCGGCAGACCACGCCCTCCCCCGGCGGTCTGGTCGACAAGGGCACCAAGGGGAAGCGCGGCCGGACCGTGCCCCTCATCGTCGAGGTCCGCGAGATAGTGCAACGCCGGATCGACGCTGCTGGCGGCCGTCGCGATTCACGGCTCTTCACCGGCCCTCGGGGCGGCCGGATCACGACCGCCGTTCTGCGCGACGCGACGCACTGGGACGACGTCGTGACCGCCCTCGGCTACGAGCACCTGCGCCGCCACGACCTGCGACACACCGGCCTGACGTGGATGGCGGATGCCGGCGTGCCGATCCACCACCTGCGGAAGATCGCCGGGCACGGCTCGCTGACGACCACGCAGCGGTACTTGCACCCCGACCAACAGTCGGTGACGGACGCCGCCGCGCTGCTCTCGACGCACCTGGCGGCCGGGCCTGGTCCCACGGGCCTCCGGGCGGTGTGAGCGGGTGCCGGCAGCACGTCTGGTCCCAAATGGGTCCCAAGCGGCTAACCTTGATGATCACAACATGATCGGCTCACTGATGCAGCGAAGCCCGCTGACCTGGTGTGTTCCAGGTGCAGCGGGCTCCTGCCGACTGGTCGGGACGACAGGATTTGAACCTGCGACCCCTTGACCCCCAGTCGGTCCTTGATGGTTCGGCACTACCCGTGACCTGCCGTCCGGCGTTCGGCCAAGTGGCCCTTCGAACGCGTGGAGCCGGGGCCGTTGCTGTCAGGCGGCGCTGTCTGGGTGCCCTCGCTCCTAAAGCCTCGGGCAGAGGCCGCAGCGGGAACGTGAGTGTATAAGATGGGTTGTCGATCATGGTTGGGGGACCCTGGGTGGGACACTGCGTCTTGTTTCTCTCACTACTGAGGCGTGTAATATACTGTGTCAGACCAAACATACGTAAGGGGAGAAGTGCTCTCGTCACAAGAACGCGTACGCGAATATTTTCGCGTCAAAACCCGTCAACTGCTTGCTGCGACCGATTTACCCGCATGTGGCCATAACAGTCTAGCGGGCAGCCACAGGGAGGAGCTTCAACGCATCTATTTGAGTGAGATATTACCTCGTCGCTTTGAAGTAGGCAGAGGTATGGTTTATGGCAGTACGCGTAAACACAGTCGCGAAGCCGACATTGTTCTATGGGACGCAGTCAATTATCCGAGCCTTCCAATGCTTGATCACTCCTTCTACTTTGCTGAGTCAGTTCGCGTTGTTATCGAATCTAAAAGCCGCTGGAGCCAAGAGGATTTCAACGATGTTTTAAGCAAATGCAAGGCCATTCGTGATATTGTTGCATTGCCCCATCCAGCCTTGGATGATTCGCTTGCTTTGATGCAGCTAGAGTTATCAGCTCTGCGTGAGGGGCGGAGCCATGATGGGATGCTTCATGTGTCACCGCATATCGGCACTGCGGCTGTTTTTCTTACTGGTGGAACCGAAGTTTTCCGTGAAGCGAGTGTGATTGATCACGATGTTGTTGAGAATGCCGATGATCAGTGGCCAGACCTTCTTTTGCTCCTAGGCGCAGGACGCTTAGTTATCAAAGACTACTCGGAAACCGGGAATGGAACTCTGCTCTTCTTTTCACTCAAGGAGGATACACTCCTAGCATTTACGAACGCACTCCTCAAGCTCTTGCTAGATCGCTCGGTGCTGACGGAGAGTGCTTTCTACTTGTGGCAGTATGCGGATGAGGTGCTGAGCATCCCGCCTTATGCGAAGCTTAAATTTCCACTCACTCGCTTAGTTCCTGGGCGTAAAGCGCTATGGCGGGACGAATAAGCTCCTACGAATCGTCGGCCGCGATTCATGACCTCGCCGTCCCGAACGCCGCTTCTGCCCTCCGCTCAATATTCTGGGTAAGGTGCGGTGTTTGCAGTCTCTAACCTGGGTTGCTATGGGGCGTGTGGTATTGGGATGTTATACTTGTTCTTATGACAAGTACCCGCGCCCGCGAGTATGGACAATGCACAGCTGCGCTCGACACTGATTATCAGACGTCTGGGGCGGAAGCTCTATATGATCAAGCTCTTTCCAATGGCTTGGTGGCGATTGTTGAATATGAATGGCCTGGAGAAGAGCTTGAAACCTCACGACGAAGACGACGAAATAAAACTAAATCAGCAACAGACCTATTGAAAGTCATTCGAAATAGAGCTACAAAAGTGTCTCAAGGTATAGTCCAGCTGACCACGCGAACCGTGGGTTACATAGATCCACAGTACCAACGTAAAGATGCACTATGTGTAAACTTGACAGCACCGAGTACCGAATTCGTACAAGTTGCTGTTGATTTATTACAAGAAGCGATTGACCGGACTCAGTCGATAAGACATGGGAGAATACAAGTACATGCTACTGTTGGCCTGGATCGGCGGCACATTGATGCTCTCTGTAATTTAAATCACCATCCAGCTCTCGACTCGTTAGCCGAAGAATACGGCGATCAATCATGGCGAGCAGCGAAAGTTCAGGACCTCTGGACGCGGAACCACGCCGCTGATTACTTGGAAATAATTGGCGAGGAAGAGGCCGACCGTCGCATGTCTACATCCGAGGACTATTTGCCTGCTGACCCGAAAGATCGCGCAATGGGACCGGAGCTACAGCGGTGTCCGGTGTGTCTTCGCGAGACTCTTCTTGCTGACCGGTTTGACTCAATGGGGCACGGAATCGGAATCGGGACCTGCATAGTTTGTTCATACAACAGGGGTGAGGCTATCGCTGAAGATGAGGCCAGCGATATCGAATGGAAAGTGCGTTGGCAGGACGAGTAACTTCAGTAAGGTTGCAAGATGTCCTGCCGTTTCCAAGTGATGCGAAATCGTGGCAAAAGTAGATTAGATCGGAGCTGATTCGACGTGATGGGTTTTCCTTGTGCTCATCAGCAGGGGCACGTCGCGCCATCCCGTCGACCTGGCGTAGCCCGACCACGCCGCCAGGAGCACCAGGGCGGCTTCCCAGGTGGGTAGCCGCTCAGTCAGCGTCCGACACAACAACCGTTCCGGGTCGCTGGACACCCTCGACGAGGAGCTCACCCGATGAGGCCGCTGCTGTCACCGAGAGCTGTCAACGGGAGTGCCATGATC
>JALZDU010000257.1 GCA_030862405.1 Actinomycetota bacterium
ACGAACTCGCCGCCGATTCTCCACCAAAGCTACGTGTCGCGGCGGCCTTCGATGAGCTCGCTCAAGCAGTGTGACCAGACCAGCAAAGCGACTCCACGGGACTGCGACCAAACAACGCAACAAAGCCGCAGAGGCTCCAGAGTCCAGGACCCGCCCGCAGGCGGTCGCATCAGCGATGCGCAGCACCCTGGAGGCTGGAGGGGCCGACCCGGAGGCTGTGCGGCCCGTGGTGGTGACGGGGCGTTTCATGTGCTTGTGGCTGGTCGGCCGTCGGTGTGGGGAGTGCGGGGACGTTGGGCTTTCCAGCTACGGACCGTGCGATGTTCGCTGGGCTCATTTCACCGTAGCTGCACGGCGAGGGCGGTCATTCGATGTTGACGTTCAGATCGGATCTACGGCGTAGTCCAGGTCATTGCGGAGTCACGTTCTCCGCCTGTGGCCCCTTGGGTCCTTGGACGACATCGAAAGTGACTGCTTGATTCTCTTCTAAACTTCTGAAACCGTTGGCGTTGATCGCCGAGTAATGCACGAACACGTCCGGGCCGCCGCCCTCCTGCGCGATGAACCCGAAACCCTTCTCCGCATTAAACCACTTGACCGTACCGGTAGCCATTACACTGAACCCTTCGTCGTCCAACCAAGCCACCAACTTTACCTTGGCATCTACGGCAAGACTCTCAGTTGCTGGTAGACCTTGTCACCCCCAACATGGGTGGAGCTGATCTCGCCAGCTGGACCTGACAGCAACGACGGCGTACAGGGTAGGCACCGCGCCGCACCCTCATGGACACACACCAGCAGTGGCGGACGCTGCCGGAGGGTCTGTTGCGTCGGTGTAGAGCAAGATCAGGCACGCTGGGTTGATGCGTCGTCGCTCTCGTCGAGTGCCAGCATCGAGGTCCAGCTTCGCGGGGTTTCGCTTCCCTCCGGATGTGATCACGCTTGCGGTTCGCTGGTACCTACGCTACGGGCTGTCCTACCGAGACGTGGAAGAACTGCTGGCTGAGCGTGGCATCAGCGTCGATCACGTCAGCATCTTCCGGTGGGTACAGCGCTTCACGCTGCTGCTGGCGGAGGCGGCACGCCCGTGCCGGCACCGTGTCGGGGACCGCTGGTGGGTGGACGAGACCTATGTCATCCCTGTAGGAGCGGGGCCGGGTCAACCCTGGGTTTTGTTGTCTGATCTTCTTTGTTCGTCCTTCGCCTGCTTATGGGCACGCCGAGGAAGGTGTTGGAGTCAGGGATCGGCCGGTAGGCCGACCGCGAAGCGGCCGTGAGGTCCTTGACGCCAACGCCACGCGGCGCACCCTATTTGGGGCGAAGGAGGGGTTGGCGGCTCCGGTTGGTAGGACAACGGTGTTGTGGGTGCGTTCTCCAATGCCGGTTTCTCGGCTGGTGGACAGGCCCTGGTGGGGCTGTCGGTCATCCCTTCGCCGCGCACGGCGGCATGGAGTGCTGCGACAGAGCGGTCAGACGGGGTCAATCAAGAAGAGCGACTGCGCCACCCGGGGGCGAGGGTCATGACATACACGACCCGCGCCGTTTCGCGGTCGGGGTGTCGGCTCATGCGGCGGTGCGAGTCAAGCGGCGGATGTGTCCATCGCGCAGCCCGTAAAAGACTAATTCGATGAGTTCTCTAGCCGCCGCGACGACGCCGATGTTGCGCCCCCGGCGCTGACCGATGTGGTCGCGGAGCTGCCCCAGGCGGCTATGTGTGCCGGTACGTTGGACGGCTTCGACCGCGGCCCAGCGCACCAGTGTGCTGCCTTGTTTGGTGATCCGACCGCGGTGAATCGTGGTGTCGGATTGATGGTGTTGGGGAGTCAGCCCGGCCCAGCTGGCCAGTTGCGCAGCTCGACGGAATCGGGTCACCTCGCCGATCTCAGCGACGAACACCGCGGCTAAGACCGGCCCCACACCCGAAATGGCCTGGATCGCGACATAGCCCGGGTGCCCGCGGAGACGATCACTGACCACAGTGGTGACCAGCTCGACCTCACGGTCGAGGCAGTTGATCACTCGCTGGGCCGAGTCGATCCGAGCCCGGCATGCCGGCGTCAACTTGGCTCGCCCCAGCAAGGTCTGCCCACCCACACCAAACAGGTCGGTCATCGCTACCGGGACCCCGGCGCCGGCCAGCACCGCATGCACCTGGCATGTCAAACTTGAGCGCAGCGCGACCAGCTTGGCCCGATGCCGCACCAGCTGCCGTAGCTCCCGGATCGGCGGTGGGGCAATCCAGGCCTCGGGCAGCCGGCCCATCCGCAACAGATCCGCCAAATCCGCCGCGTCACGCTCATCATTTTTGACCCGCCGATAGGAAAACATCTTCACGCCTAGCGGGTGCGCCAGGTGTACGTGCGCGCCGAGCTCGGCCAGGGTGTCGGCAGCCCAATACCATCCATACGTTGCTTCCAGCACCACTTCCGGTGCCTCCCCGGAGCGGGCCATCACCGCCCGCAAATACTCCGGATCATTCGAGATCCGCACCGTTTCCAACCGCTGACCGGCCTCGGTCATCCGCACCAGCACCGACCGACGCCGATGAACATCGATCCCGACGATCTGCTTACCCGCATAGGCTTCCTTCACAGGGGCCTCCTTGAATCGTTGGTGTGAGCACCCGATAGTGCCTCGGGACGTCACGAGGAGCGGAGGCCCCGCTCCTACATCACATCAAGGCCGCCGGACGATGGGTCTACCTCTATCGCACGATCGACCAGTACGGGCAGGTCATCGACGTACTGGTGTCGGAGAAGCGGGACCGGGCGGCTACCCGCCGGTTCTTCACCCGAGCTCTTGAGCACGGCTCACGTCCACGCGAGGTGAGTACCGACCGGGCACCTGCTTATCCGCGGGTGCTTGATGAGTTGCTGCCTTCCGCGTGCCATGCCATGGAGCAGTACGGGAATAATTCGATCGAGTCCGATCATGGACGACCCAAGTCCCGACTGCGGCCAATGCGTGGCCTCAAACGGCTCCACTCGACCCGCGTGATCAGTGCTGGACACCCATTCGTCCAGAACATCCGTCGCGGCCACTACGAAACTCAGCGTGGAACTCGACCCTTGGCATCGGCTCCCAGCGGCCTTCGCCCGAACTCGCCCTCGCCATCTGATCGGGCCACCACCCGAACAGCCGTAGCCGCTACCGGTC
>JALZDU010000454.1 GCA_030862405.1 Actinomycetota bacterium
GCACTCAGGGCGCCATGAGCGGCCCTGTGCCGGGTTGCACCTCTACCACCAGTCGAACCAGTGACAGATGTAGAAGCGCCGGATCAAGCAGGCCCCGCCCATCCGGGGCCGGCTCCCAAATTATACGTCCGCAGCCGCGCAACATCGGCTTGGTCGCCGCAGCCCGCCAGATTCCTCACTCACAATTTTTCCGGCTCCGAGCTGTGGGACAGGGATCGAAATACCATGGTTTCGCCGATGTCAGCACGCTCCTTGGCGCGATGCAGCACCTGCGCGAGCAGATCCCGGCGGGAGCTGGCCAGCCAGGTAAGCCGACCGGGGTAGCGCTCGTCATACTTGATCAACCACGCACGAAAGTCCGGCAGGGTGAAGTGCGGGCCCAGCGCCCACAAGGCTCCCGGGATTTGAGTGGTTG
The DNA here is from genome assembly GCA_030862405.1 of Actinomycetota bacterium. GTDB lineage: Bacteria > Actinomycetota > Actinomycetes > Mycobacteriales > Pseudonocardiaceae. Next base: position 416 of record JALZDU010000454.1, read on the forward strand.
TGTCCGCTGGGACCATTTGCCTGACAAATTCCAGCGCATTGTCCAGGTCAGTTAGCGCCGGCACCGCGTTTCGCAGTGAGCCAGGCTCAGCATTGGCAAAAACCTCAAGCAGCCGACTGGTGTCGTTCCTGCTTCGGCTGCTCCATTCCACCAACAGACGCAGCAATTCGACGTTGTCGACCGCCTCGTTCGGCAGTCGTTTGACTTTCCACCAGTTTAACTGCCGAAGAGTGCCAGCCAGTTTTCTGTCGAAGCCGAACAGAAAAAATAAAGCAACCAGCACGAGGATGCCGCCCACCGTCTCCTCGGTCTCACGATTGACACCTGGCAGGTCGATCAAGGCAATCACCAGCAGCAACGAAAGAAACACAACTACCGCGATCTGGCGCCAGACCACGGCACCTCGTATCGCTGCGCGGACTTCCTTCTCCTGCAGCCAGTCTTTCTCCTGCAGCCAGGCTACTATCATTCGAGCCAGTCGTACATGAGGCAGCAACCACTCCTGGAACCGGTTGATGCGGGTTGTCGGTGAATCGACCACGACATAGACGGTCATCGCGAGCGGCCACAATGACAGGTAGGCGAACAGGGCTTCGTTGGCCGCCTCGCCAACATCCAGGGTGAGTAGGGCAATGACTGAATCCAACGCCGAGAAAACACCAAGTAACGCCGCCACCGCAGCGAAGATTACCAACACGCCGCCGCCAAGATAGCCGATATTTGTTAACCCGCGCACGGCGGGCACTCCCGAGTCGTAAAGAAATACTGCCGCCGCGACGAGTGCGAGCACAACTGTGAACACGAGCCAGAAGGAGAAGGTCGGGTATGCCGCAGCGAACTGGATGATCATCCACAGGCCCAGCGCGGGTGCGAACGCCTGACCGACTCGTATAACGTTGTAGAGGACCCCGGGCAGTGTTCCGGCGTCCTCGTCAGTCACCGACCGCCGGCTCAGCACCGGTCCAACGAGCTTGTTAGCGAGGGCACCAGCCACCGCGAAGCACTGAGCGCCAACTCCGAGTTCTCGGAAGACCCCGGGCATCACCGCGAGCTGCTGGATAACCCGTCCAGCCAGCTCATCGTTAGTCCAATCGAGTGCTCGCTTGGCGACCCATACCCCAACCTCGGGAGATGCCACCGGGAGCTGGTCAACGGCATCCTTCTTTGCTGCGAGCCCACCGGCCACTACCGCAGTGAGGATCAACTGGTCAGTGGCTTCGACCATAGCAACCGGCAGCCGCTCAGGTGACAGTGCTGGCTCGAAGCGAAGTCCGTTCCGCAATACCTCCAGTGCATGAAGCGTGACGGGCGGCCAGTAGAAGCTTCCAGGCAGGATCGGTGGCTGCTCATCACGTCCGAGATAGGTCTGCACGTCAGGAACAAGGTCCCGGAGTGCCGCGACCTCCGCTAGCAGCACATCGGTAGCAGCCGCCGTTATGACATCCCGAAACTTGGTGGGCCCGGCTTGTAGAGCGCTGATTAGTACATCGCTCCACGCCTCGGAAGTAATCAGCTCGCGGGCCTCAGCTCGGGTTTCCTCGCTGAGCAGATAAGTCGCCGCGAAGTGAACCTGAACCGCCTGATGACAGAACTGAAACCCGGACCGATCTTGCCATCCGAGCCGAGCCCGAACTAACGCCTGTAATGCGGCGTCCTTGACTGTCGGCACCATTGTATCCATCGCTGAGACCCCAGGTGTTTGTGTCGCCGACGTCGCCACACCGATGCGCTCAGCAAACATCCGGTAGGCAATCCGTTCGGCGGCACGCCGGACCTCAGATTCGGACATCACCCCCTTTGGGTCCAAGGCGGTCTGCAGCCGGCTCCCGATGATCCCTTCGAAGATCTCGTAGCGGGTACGCTTCAGCTCAATTGCCCGGTTGGCCCGCAAGTGCGCGCCAAGCATACTCAGCAGCAACGGATTGACCGCAAGGTCCTTGACGGCCGCATCGTGGGCCAGCCGGTCAAAAAGGCTGCGGTGTGTGGTCGAGGTGATGCTGAACGGGCGCAAGAGTGCTCGTTGTTGTCGAACGGATAGGTCCGCCATGGTCAGGACCGACCCGGTAAACGCGCGGGTCGCGGGGTTTTCACGCATCGCAACGACCGCACGGAAGTCACGGCGGTTCCTGGTTAGCTGCTCAATCAGATGCAGGCACTTCTCCGCCGCCGACCGCCGAGGCTCGCAGTCTGAATCGCCCGATGCCGGTTGCCGCTCGGCGACGCCAAGCTCATCAATGGAGTCAAAGATAAACAACCACCGAAGGCCACGGGCACGCTCCAGGTGCTGTTCAAGAAATTCAGCAGCCGCGCCGTCGTGAGCACGGACCGATGCCCGGAGGTGCTCACGTATCATCTCGACAGTGAGTGTGTCGGTAGCTGCAGCGGCGAGGGCACGTAAGTCAACATAAACAACCATCTGCTGTGGCCTACGGCGCCTTTTTACCTGTTCACACACGTCCAGCGCGATCTGACGCAGACTCGCGCTCTTACCGGAGCCACGCCCGCCACAAATGACGGTTAGCCGCACCGTTGGCCAGCGCAGCAGTCGGGTAACCCCTACCCGACGGACCCGTGCTCCAGCCCTCGGCTGGACACTCATCGCGACATACCGATTCCGGTCAAAGCTGTCGTTTGCGTCCAACTGGTGAATGTGTTCCTCGACCGCATCGGCGATCGCTCGTAGTTGCGGAAGGTCGCTAACAGGTGTGCGCATGGCCACCACAGCACCTGCGCAGGCAAGGAAAACACCCGTCGCAGCCACGCTGACCAAGACGAGGCCCACGCCATGCGTGGCCGACAGGCCTTGACTGGCCCACCAACCTAGTGCGCCGCAAGTAGTGAGAACACCAAACACCGCGACAGTCCACCCGACAATGTGCCGGAGAGATTTATCCGGGTCATGGGCGTAGTTCGCAGCGGCGAGGACGAAGCTCAGCACTCCAGCGACACCCACCACAACAGCGAACATCTGCAATCCGACTGCCAGAACCTCCGTCCGCAACACCCGGTCACGCCCGGGTCGTTGCGACCTGCCGGGCCATCCGCGCGAGCTGCCGCGCGTCGGGGCCGGGCCGGGCCTCCAGCGCGGCGACTAGCGGTTCGAGGCGCTTTCGGGCACGTATCGAGTTGAGCTTCGCCGCGCCGACGACCGCACTGTGCGCCAGCTGCAACCCGCGCGGCTCACCAGCCCGCACGTGGA
>JALZDU010000455.1 GCA_030862405.1 Actinomycetota bacterium
CAAGATCGTCGCTGACCCCGCTGCCACGTCGAGGAGCGCCCCGGCAGAGGGAAGAAAGGGAGCAGGCCAGTGTCCCGGGCGATGAGCTGACGACAGCGATGACAACAACGCGAACGACAACCTGGCCCAGCAGCACGGTGCGGGATCGGGTCTCAGCGCAGAGCGGTGGCCGCAGGCAAGGCTGCGTGCTCCTGGGTCAGGCATCCGACCACGGTCCTGCATGGCAAAGTGATCTCTGCGTGCCCAATACTCCCGTCGACGAAGACGGTGTCGACCTCGCGCATGTCGGAGGCCTTAATTTTGCGACTACCCTCTTTGCAGGACTAGGCCGCGGAAGCGACGCCGTTCGGCGCGACGACCGTCATGCCGAGCCCGGTGAGCCCGGCGAGCCCGATCGTCAAAATTCTCCGCAAAATCGCCACGTGTATCTCCCTTCGGTCACATCAGCGATAATCAGGCACCCTATAGGTGAACGGTCCACTTTACGGGATTAGAGACACTTCTCATGCGACGAACGGTGACCCTGCCGACGTGTCAGGCTGACCGAACGCGTGTCAAACGGACCCCGGGCTGCGCCGGCCCGGTCTGGTTGATCGTCACCGTGAACAGCGTCTGCACGATCTCCCGGCGGGCCGTCTCGGGGTGGCCTCCCAGTGCCGCAACTCCGAGGTGTGACTCACAAACATCCGCCGTGGCCGTGCCACAACTTCACCTCCCTTCGCGGCGACCATGAGCAAAGCCAGAACTAGCCCCAGCCATCACCCGCTAAGGGCATGCCAGCGAGTCAGGCGATACACCTGATTAACAGGAATCCCCCGCGTGATCGCTCGCGCCTGTGCGTAGCGGTCACCCCACGGACGCTCAACCGAACGCCGCATTAGACCCACTCACGTCGGCGTACCTAGCGTGATCATCGTCAGCAAGTCGTCAGCGGAAGCGACGAGACCAGCCCGCACGGACTGCTCCACACCGACACGTCGCCACAGTTCAGCGGCACGCAATGACACTCGTCGGCAAGTGGACGCACGGCGAATCAGTGTTCACACCGAAGTGCTCGCGGGATCGCCGTCTCCTTGATGTTGTTAGAATGGTTCTGCGTCACCTCGACGGCGTGTTCGGCCCTTATGTCTCGCCCATGATGCCGGTGAAACCGTGATGTCGGTTCTTTGCCTTTCGCGCGGCGTGCACGGGTATTCCCTGGTGCTGGCGCCGGTGCGGACCAGGGTAAGGATCCGGCAACTCTTGGCGCGATGCAATCCGATCGTGGCAAGCTTGGGGGTATCAGGGCGCTTGGGCGTTGTCCACCGCGTTGGCGGGCAGTTTGGCGTGCATTAGCGAGACGTTGTAGCGGTCGTATTGGGTCATCGTGAAGTAGATGTTTGATCCCTGGGAGTCTGGGTGTAGGAAACCGCCGTAGAGGCTGGGGTACTCCTTGTATGTGGCGACCGTTATCGGCGCGCTCCAGGGTCCGGTTGGCTGCGGGGCCAGGCGGACCACGATTTTGCCGCGCACTTTGTCCACGGTCCCTGTTTCCCAGGTGGTGATGGTCATCATTTGCCAGCTTCGGAGGGCCGGGTCGTAACGGACTGACAGCTCTCCGACGGGTCCATCCACGATGGGGGCCGCGATCGTGCTGTCGCCTTGCTGCCAGCCTGTCTCGGTCCAGTATTCGTAGGCGGAGTTGTCGAGCAGTTGGTGTTCGGGTACTCGGGCGACGTGGGCGTCGCCGAATCGGCCGTTGGGTGTGCCAAAGGCGTAGACGAAGCCGTCGCGGCGGGCATAGGCGATCATCTGGAATTTTTCGTCGAGGGCCGGGGTGTTGGGCCGGTGCGTGCTGGAGTTTTCTGTCCAGGTCTGTCCGCCGTCGTCGGAGTATGCGACGCCACTGTAGTTGGTGATCCAGTGCGCAGGTTCGGTGAACTTGCGGATAGACATGTAGGCCAGGTAGTTGCGTCCGTCGACGTTAACTCCGCCGGTTGGGATCTTGGTTATTTCGACTCCGTCGCGCTTGAGCGATGGCAGCAGCTCTTTGGCGTGTCCGGGGCGGTCGGTGACATAGTGGAAAGACATGCCATCGGCCGGGTTTCGGTCGTTGCTGCGGGCTAAGGTGTTGGAGCGCCAATCGATCGTGGCTGGGTCGGCGGGTTCGGTGTTGAATCCTTTCCATTCGGTGCCGAAGGTGTCGCCGAAGGCGGTCAGGATCTGCCCGCGCTCATCGGTCCACATGATGCCCAGGTCGGTGCCCTTGACCTGGTAACGGGCCTCGGTTTCGTTGGTGGACTGGGTGCCGGTGAGCCCGGCGACTGGACTGGCCTTGGCTTGCGGCGCCGTTTGGGCCGTCCCTGCCGGTGCCAGAGCTAGGGTGACTGCCGCGGTCAGGACCGCCAGGCTGGCCCCGGCCCCAGTTCGGTGCGTGAACAATCTTGCTCCTCCTGAGTGGTTACGGCGTCATCGCCCGCTGGGTAGCTGCGCGCCACGCTCGGCACTCGAAGATGCGCGACCGTCCCTCCAACACAGCGCGTAATCAGTGTGCAACTCTGCGTATAAAACGTCAATCGCTGAGGCCCGGGGCGAAGCCTGGATGACCGCTGGCCGGTACGTTGGGTAAAGCCGTCAAGCGGTACTCAGCGCGCACCCCTGGCCCAGCCGCCCTAGGTCCCAGTCCTCTGGGCCATGCGCCCGTGGATAAATCCGCGCGGACTCCTCGCGCCGCTTGCGCTGACGTCGCTAACGCTGAGCGCCTGTGGACACCAGGTTGGAAGGTCGTGTGGAATGCTCGGTTAGTTGGGACCACGCGCCCTGAACGCGAGCAAACAACCCCACGCGACTGATCGTGCACACGGCACTGCGGCCCCTGTGAGCAGCACAGACGCCTACTCCATACGTCCTTGGGATCGGGGATCAAGGCTCCCAATGATCGTCATCAGCAAGCCGTCAGCGGAAGCGGCACGAGTCTGCACGGAGCAATCCACATCGGCGTGAGCCACGGGAGACATCGATCGTCGCCCCCGACAAGGGTCCCAACCAGGAGCGTAGTTATATGCTGGCGTGGACTGGAACGTTGTGCCGAGCTGGATCGCCGCTTTCGCTGCTGTCATCGCTGCGTTGGCTTCGGTCGCCGTGTGGCGACACCAACGCGGATACATCGCGTGGAAGATTGAGTTTCCCCGCAGTGGCGCTGACCGGTACCGAGTCATCAATGCTGGCACAGGAGCGGCGTTTAAGGTACATCTAAGGATTGGATCAGCCAGCGATCCTAGCGACAACGATGCAGGCCAAGAGCGCCGACGTGAACGAGTCAATGCAGGTGAGGCTATCCCATTCTCGAATACAGCTCCGATGGGCTGTGCGGATGACTTTTCCGTAAACATCACCTGGCGCTCCCGTCTCGGCCGGAAACAGACTTGGGCACATCCGCTCGTATAAGTTGCTGCCACCACAACTCGCAAGGCAGCCAGAACGGTGGCAACCAGGTCGCCAGAGCGGAGTCCGACTACGCAACGGCGGCGGTGCGGGGATAACCACAGTAGTTAGCCGGTTATCGACCCACGCCCGCTGTCCGGGGTACAGACGCATGCCTCAGCTGCAGGCGAGTGAGGGTAGAGACTGCCAAGATTAGGCCGTCTCCAGGCCGTCAGATGTCGGGCAGGGGGACAAACGCCGAGAACTACCGAGATGTATTTTTACTGCTCGCCGGCCAGTTTCTCGGTAGATCGCAATCGACCCACTGGATGAGAGATCACCCAGATCTTCGAGGGTCAGGATTGCTCAACCACGCCTACAGCGGCGACCGCAATTATTTCCTCGAGGTTGCTGATCGCTCCAGCAGGTCAACGCCGCTGCGCGGCGACCTTTGACCACGTCAATGCAGCCGAGCGGGACCCCCTTGGTGTCGGGTCACATCGACAATTCCGGTGACGAATCCAGTCGCTTTCGTGGCGGTCGCGGCGCTAAACGCGGTCTCGTCCCCCCCGCTCCCATCAAGCCGGCTCGGGTCGTCCACTAACGGCTGCCCATGGTCACCGACCGCGGCCATAATCGTGCCCCAGCCCACCCCGAACTTTCGCGCGACCGCGGCCACCGAGTCCCCGTCTCGACCCATCCGCAGACATGCCGCCGCGCGCGCCTGTTCGGTCATCGAAGCCCGCGGCGCGATGGCTTTCGACCTCTCCGACCACGTCACCACCTCATACAACTCATGTCGGCAGCGCCAAACCCGCTTGACCCAGATGAGGGTGACTGGCCGCCCCGCACACGTCAGATCCCGGACCCGCACTGGCCGCCGGTTATGCAACTCAGCAACCGCACCACAGCCCGGACACCCGACCAAATCAGCCGCGGTCTCAATGGTGAGTGTGGTCATCTGATCTGGCCCCGGTTTGGGCCTGGATCGGCGTGAATGTTGGCCCCACCGGGTGGGTGCGCGTTGTCTGGTGGTGGGGCTGGCGTGTCTGCACGAATGTTGGCCCCACCTGTCTTGTGATCTTCCCGTTCATGTCGGTGGACCGGGAAGGTCGGCAGGGGTGCGATCACGGGTGGAGTTGTTCGAGCTGATCCGTCGCGACCGGCGGCGGGATGGGTTGTCGATCCGGGAGCTGGCGGAGCGGCACAGGGTGCATCGGCGTGTGGTGCGGCAGGCGTTGGTGAGTGCGGTGCCGCCGCCGCGCAAGCCGTATGTGCGGCGGCGGAGACCGGCGATCGATGGGTGGGCGGAGGTGATCGACGGCTGGCTGCTCGGCGACCGGGATGTGCCGCGTAAGCAGCGGCATACGGCGCGGCGGATCTGGCAGCGCCTGGTCGCCGAGCACGGTGCCCAGCTGGCGGAGGTGACGGTGTCTCGATATGTAGCCCGGCGCCGGGTGGAGCTGGGTCTGGACGGGGTCGAGGTGATGGTGCCGCAGATCCACTTGCCGGGAGCGGAGGCGGAGGTCGACTTCGGGGAGTTCCAGGCGTTCATCGCCGGGGTGCTCACGACGTGCTGGCTGTTCGTGATGCGCCTATCGCACTCGGGCAAGGCGTTCCACGTCGCCTTCGTGACGCAGGCGCAGGAGGCGTTTTTGGACGGGCATGTGCTGGCCTTCCAGCATTTCGGTGGCGGGCCGGGGCGAATCCGCTACGACAACCTGAAACCGGCGGTGATCCGCGTGTTGAAGGGCCGGGACCGGGAGGAGTCGGAGCGGTTTATCGCGCTGCGATCCCATTACGGATTCGACAGTTTCTTCTGCCGCCCGGGCAAGGACGGCAGCCACGAGAAGGGTGGTGTGGAAGGCGAGATCGGCCGGTTCCGACGCCGGCACCTCGTCCCTATCCCCAAGGTCGCCTCGTTGGCTGAGTTGAACGAGTTGATCGCCGCCGGCGACGCCGTCGATGACACGCGGGTGATCACCGGCCGGACCGTCACGGTGGCCGCGGCGTTCGCCGCCGAGCTGCCCACCCTGGCGCCGCTACCCACGGAGGTGTTCGACACCGCCCGGCTGCTGCGGCCGCGGGTGGACACCAAGGCCCGGATCTGTGTCCGGCAGCGGTTCTACTCGGTCCCGGCCCGCTACGCCGGCCGCCGGCTGACCACGCGGCTCGGCGCCACCACGGTCGAGGTGCTAGACGGGGCGACGGTGGTGGCCCGACACGAGCGGGCAGTCACCAAGTACGCCGAGGTCCTCGTGCTGGACCACTACCTCGAGGTGCTCAAGGTCAAGCCCGGGGCGCTGCCCGGTGCGACCGCGCTCGCTCAGGCCAAGGTCGCCGGGGTGTTCACCGCGACCCATCAGCGGTATTGGGACGCCGCCCGCCGGGCCCGCGGCGACGCGGCGGGGACCAAGACGCTGATCGAGGTGCTGCTGGCGCACCGCAGCGTGCCGGCCGACGCGCTGATCACCGCGATGTGCACCGCGGTCGAGACTGATCTGCTGGATCCGCAGGTGGTGCTGATCGAGGCGCGTCGCCACGCCGCGGGCGCGGTCGCGCCGGTGATCCCGATCGGGGCGCTGACCCGCTACGACCGGCCGACGCCGTCGCTGGCCGGCTACGACGAGCTGCTGTCCGGGACCAGCGCATGAGCATGTCCGACACCGCCGCGCAGGCCGCCATCGGTGCCGCCGCCCGCGAACTGCACCTGCCCACCGTCCGCGACGAAGCCGTCCGGCTGGCCGAGATCGCCGTCCGGGAACGGCAGACCTACCTGGCGTTCCTCGCCGAAGTCCTCGTCGCCGAGGTCGACGAACGCGGCACCCGCCGCCGCACCCGCCGCATCACCGAAGCCCGCTTCCCTCGGCTTAAGCGGCTCGCCGACTTCGACCTGAACACGACACCCACGATCCAACCCGCGCAGCTGGCCGCTTTGACCTCCGGCGCCTACCTCGACGCCGGCGAGCCGGTCGTCCTGCTCGGTGACAGCGGCACCGGCAAGTCACATCTGCTGATCGGTCTCGGTCTCGCGGCCTGCGAGCAAGGCCGGCGGGTCCGCTACGTCACCACCGCCCAACTGGTCAACGAACTCGTCGAAGCCGCCGACGAACGCGTCCTGTCCCGCGTCGTCGCCCGCTATGGCCGCCTCGACCTTCTGCTGCTCGACGAACTCGGCTACGTCCAAATCGACCCCAGAGGCGCCGAGCTGCTATTCCAAATCATCACCGAGCGAGAAGAACGAGCAAGTATCGGGATCGGAACGAATCTGCCCTTCAGCGAGTGGGGCTCCGTCTTTCCAGACCCGCGGCTCGTGGCCGCGATCGTCGACCGGATCACCTTCAACGCGCACATCATCGAAACCGGCACCGAGTCCTACCGACTCCGCACCAGCAAAATCAACGCCCGCCGCAAACGCGCCAACTAATCGATCACTCATACCCACTGGTGTCCGTGGCGATGAAGGTCCCCGCGGCCGGGGCGGCAAACCTCACAAGGCCACCAATGACCAGCCAGCATGAATATCGTTACAGCCCGCCCCGGGCACCGGGACCATGCCCGGAACACCCCGGCTGCGTCCTGCTGCGCTGCGCCCGCTGGCTCTGCCCCCACACGATCCACCGGCTGCACCAACGCGGACAACCCCGCCGCTACTGCTCCACCGCCTGCCGAGTCGCCGAACACCGCAGGCTCACCATGTGATCAAACCAAGAGGGGTAAGGACTTGAGTTGACCACCAGCGGGGTCCACAACATGGCCACCGCAAGCGGGGCCAAAATTCGTGACGACCGGTGGGGCCAGATCACTTGACGAGACCCAACGACGCGCTACCCCAGGTAGGCGATGGCCTCTGGCAGGGTGCAACTCTCAGTAAAGCGCCATAGACGGGTAGGA
>JALZDU010000472.1 GCA_030862405.1 Actinomycetota bacterium
TACCAAGCGCTTGCCCCGTATGACCAGTGGGAGAGTTTTTCGCGCGAAGCGTGGCAATGCTGGAACCAGTACAATAGCGTTCTGAGCCCTCGGAAAGTAACTCGATTTGGCGTCCGATCGTAAATAAGATTAGAATACCCAGCGGTAAAGTTGAGATCAAGGACTACCTTCGCACTGCTATCGACGTCTCGCCGTACCTCCCGCAGTTGATTGCCGGCTACTTCCTACAAGTCACCGTTCCTCTGCCACAATTTCGCGCCATGGCAACCGTCACTTCCACCATAGAGCCATCGGGGTCCGATAATGAAACAGTGCTAATCCTAGATATTGATACGTGGCAAGCGACTGATCTTGACCTCGCAATTGCTAGTTCTCACGAAGAGATCCAGCAGGGCTTGGATAACCTGCGGCTTGCCAAGAACTACGTGTTCGAGGCGTGCATCACTGACGCCACGAGGGGACTGATTCGCTGATGCCGGTATTGAACCATACTGAATCCTCGTTCGAGGCGTTGAACAACGTGAGCCACGGGGGAGTTACTAAGGAGATCGAAAGTAGCTAGACTGCTAGGCGGAGATGTAACTCAGGCACGGATCGTCGAAGAACCCGCGGACCAGCTCGGGTAGCCGCTGAAGGCGCAGGAGTGCTGACTCGGCCTTGTTGCGGAGGTCGTCGAAGGATGTGATGGCGGTCTTGCCGACTCGATCGTGCTTGACGTTTTTCCAGACCCATTCGTCAGGGTTTAGCTCTGGCGAATAAGGTGGAAGGAAGAACAGTCGGAGTTTTCCGGCCGTGGCGGCGGCGAACTCTTTCACTGCACGTGAGCGGTGGACGGGGTGCCCATCGATGATGAGGAAGACGATGCCGCCGTCGTCGTGGAGCAGATCGCGGCAGTAGTTGATGAACACGTCGGCGTCCATCTTCCCGGTGAAGGTGGTGAAGTGCATCGCCCCCTTGGCGGTCACCGCGGAGATCATGTTGATCGAATGCCGAGCGCCGGTGGTTCGCACGATCGGTGTCTGCCCGACCGGAGCCCAGGTTGTGCCCCCGTGGTAGTCGGACCGGATGCCGGCCTCGTCGGCGAAGTACACCGTCGCCCCCACCCGCGCGGCCTCCTCGCGGATGGCCGGGTACTCCTCGGTCCTCCAGCGGGCCACCCGCTCGGGGTCCTGCTGGGCGGCGCGGTGCAGCGGTCGCTGCGGTGAGAGTCCGAGTGCTCGCAGGATCCGCCCGACCGAGCCGACCGAGAGCTCGACACCGAACCGCTTCGCGACAACCTGGCGGACCAGATCACGGGTCCACAGCGCGAAGTCCAGCTGAAACTGCGCCGGATTCGCGCCGGCGATCATCGTGAACAACACACTCATCTGCGCCTTGGTGAGTTTCGGTGGACGACCCGGAACCGGCTTGGCCTGCAATGCCTTGACACCTCCCTTCCGGTACGCCGCGATCCACCCGAAGACGGTCGACCGATTAAAGCCCAGATTGGCTGCGATCTCCTCCGGATGAGCACCGTTCTCGATCTGCTCGCAGGCGCGAATGCGAAGGGCTTCCAACGTCGCGTGGTCAAGCTTACGGCCATCATTCTCTCGCACGGGAGAATTAAACCACAGATAGACGCGCAGGTCCACCTACTTACGATCCTCTTAGTAACTTGTAACAGTGCGCCGCAGCATGTCGGCACCTGACAAGTGACTGTAGGCTGCCTTCAGCTGACTTGGCTTGAACAGTTGCCTCTTCCGTCTCGACCACGACTCGATCGAGCGGACCACCGAGGTTAAGTCTGCGACTTGCTCGTCTCTCGTTGCGACATAATGAACCGTACTGAGCAGTTCGATCCCGTACGGAAACTCGAAGCCTTCGACGATCTCCTCGAAGGCTTCTAAAATACCTTCGAACTCGATGTCCCCGTCCATCATTTCGTGCGCTTCTCGCAGGGGTTCTTCGAGAAGTTCAAGGACGGCGCGGCTGCCGCCGGTACCATCTCCGTAGCCACGCATGAAGTGGCCTTCCACACTACTGATAAACTGATCCACGTTCACGGCATACGGGCCGAAGTATCCTTGCGTGAAATCCCACTTAGAGTCCCAGCCAGCCAGTTGGAGGAAGTATGCTACCTTTTGCGCCTCAACGAGTGATAAAGTTCCGTCCTCTGATAGACCGGCTTCGACGCTTCGGCGGCTGTACCGTTCGAACGCCAGTAGCAGCGCGGCTCGGACGCGCGTCATTCTGGGACGCTTGGTTCTAATGGCCATTTCGCTAGCGGACGGTGTACCGTCCGGTGGGTAGACGTAAACATTCACATCGGGAAGATTACTCAAACACTGCTCGATTAGACTTCGTACGTCGCTCCAGTTCAGGCCCCCGTTTCCGCAGCCAAGAGGAGGGACAGCTACCGATCTGATGCCTAGGTCAATAATCTTTCGGCGCAGGTCAGCGAGTCCGAGTTCTATATCTCCGAGCTTCGATTTGGCCCGCCAGTGGACCTTGGTCGGAAAGTTTAGAATGTAGCGAGGTCCGGTCATTAGACCGGTCTCATGAACAAAGATGCTCCCGATCTGAACCTCGCCACGGCGGCAAGCAGCCTCGTAGGAGCGGAAGTTGTCTGGGAACGCTCGCTTGAACTGAAGTGCGATCCCCTTGCCCATTACTCCAGCTGTGTTCACAGTATTGACGAGAGCATCCACCTCGGATTTGAGCAGGTTCCCGCGTGCCTCCTCTAGCACCCCTGACCTCCTCCGCCACTAGAAGTAGTAGTACGGGTCAACTTTCACCACGATATCTTGCGGTAAGACTGGACGGACCCTCGCAGCCATCCTTTCCGTCTTCACGACACTAGCACGGATACACGCGAGAGGAAACCTCTCGTGGACTAAAAACTCCGCTGCTCGGCGCCGTTTTCGATCCCCGTCCTCATCGGTGTCTGCCCACATCTGCGCACGCATCACGTCCCAGTCAACGGCTGTTTCAAGGTCGTGCAACTGGTTGTAGTGGTCAGTGATCCGCGCGCCACAGTTTCCGTCACTGAAGACCCATCGTAGCCCGGCTTCGTCAACGATCTGTACCGATGAGACTAAGTAGACGAGCTCGGCCGCACTGCCTGGGTAGCTTCGAACGCCTCCCTTGCTAATCCTGTACATCATGGGCGATCGAGGTGCGAAGTAGAACGGCACGTAGTCGGAGACGTACCCAAAGGGGGCAACCTTCACTGCCATTGCTCGGCGCCGCGCCTTGATCCCAGCATCGGCGCAGTCAACGATGCTCGTATCATTCTCGCTCAGGATGGAGTCAGCTTCCAGGCCGCCGCTCGCAACGACACCCGGCAAGTTGTTGACATGGGTGAAGTGAAGGATCGGGCGATCCACGGTCGGCGGCACACCTTGAGGCTAACGGGACCCGGTTGGCGCAGTTGGGCGCCACGCCGCGTCTGGTCACGTCTTTGATCTGATCTTCACCTCAGACCCGCACGACTGCGACCTGCCGCGCCATCCGGGCCAGCTCCCGCGCGTCACTCCCGGGCCGGGACTCCAGGGCGTCGGCCAGCGGTTCAAGCCGCTCACGAGCCCGCACCGAACGCAGTCGCACTACGGTGTCGATCGCGGTCTTGGCCATGGCAAGCCCGCGTGGTTCCCCGGCCATCACGTGCAGCTCGGCGAGGGTGATCGCTGGCAGGGCAGCGTCACGGCGGTTGCCCGTTGCTCCCCAGTGACGCACTGACGATGCGGTGAGCCGTTCAGCGACGTCGATCCGCCCAAGGTCCCTTTCGACCAGCGCGGTGACCCACTCCATGCCCCCTCGATCGTTCTCGTGGGGTGGCTGCCAGACGTCCCACGCGGCGGCCAGCTCCGATCGCGCCTTGTCCGGGTATCCCAGGTGGGCCAGAGCGCTGGCGGAGTCCACCTGCAACCACGCCTTCAAGGCAGGCGCGCGAGGATCGCGACTCTCGGACAGCTTGAACAGCCCGAGCTGGAACAGCTTGAGCGCGTCGTTGGGGTGGCCGCGCTCCTCGGTCATGCAACCCGCGTGGAACAGCGCGTACGCCGCGCGGTAGGGGTCGTTGGCGTCGCGGGCCAGTCCCACGGCGTCGGTGAAGTGCGTTCGCGCGACTTCGTACGCGCGCGCATCGAAGCAGCACCATCCGGCGAACTCACGCAGCTCGGACAGCGCCGAACGAAGGGACCGCTGCACCCCATCCTCGGCGGGCACCGACAACAGGCGCATCGACCGATTCGCTACGGCGTCCACAATGTCGGCCTGCCCGCCGTAGCGCTTGGCCAGGGAACGTAACTGCTCAGTGCCGGCCCTCAGCTCGGCCACGTCACTCAGGGCAAGCCGGGAGGGCAGCGGGATGCCACCCGGCGCCGGGGCCGGGTCCAGCAGCCCCGTGAGCAGTGGCCGGCCGAATGCGGCAACGGCCAACCCGGCGATGAAGTGCCTACGCAGCATCTCGTCCGTCACCCCCTCCGGGGGTTCGGTGACCGTGACATCTCCTCCACGGTAGGCGTTGTGCTCACCGTAGGAGAGGCCCATCAGCTCGCGGGGGATGTGGAGCCCTTCAGCGATGCGCACGAGCACGTCGTAGGCCAGCAC
>JALZDU010000479.1 GCA_030862405.1 Actinomycetota bacterium
AGTTGAGACAGCCGAGACAGCCGACACGTAATCAAGAAGGGCCGGTCAGCTGGTGCTGACCGGCCCTTCTTGGCCGGCTTTGAGCACCTCGAATTCGAAGGTCCGCCGCGCCGACGCCACCACCACCGCCTCCCGTCAGCGTTTATGGTGGATCAGCGCGATGAGGCTGGTGCGGTTACCGATGTCTAGCTTGCGGAAAATAGTTTCGAGATGTTTGTGCACGGTACGTGGGCTGATCGCCAGGCTACGGGCAATCTCCCGGTCGGTGACCCCGCCTACCAGATATTCAACTACCTCACGTTCGCGTGGGGTCAACAGTTGCAGCCGCGGCCCGGCTTGGTCGATCTGGTCATGGTGCCGACCGACGCTCCGGATCGCGGCACTGAGTGAAGCCAAACGTTGCCGGCGCGCCACAGCCAGTGTCAAGTGCGGTGTGATCAGCTCCACGGCGGCCCGGTCACGGTGAGAAAACCCACGCCGCGCACGGTTGAAGGACAACACAGCGCTCTGCTGGCCGCCCTGGTGAACGAGGCAGAGCAGCTGGTCCTTAATCCCGTAGGGCTGGTGGTAGTCAACGTAGACAGGGAGGCGACGCAGCGTGCGCAGATCAGCGAGGTCAGTCAGCGCCATTGGGGAGCCCAGCACCATGTGGCCGCAGCGGTAGGCCGCGAATCCCGGATGCTGGTGGAACACGGTATGCAAGCCTGGCAGGTTGATGAAGTCGGTAACGTGTGGCTCGTGGATAGCACCCAGCAAACTGCCTTTGGCCATGTCGGCGCGACTGTAACCTACTGCATCACAGCTTACCAGCGAGCCCAGCCGGGACAGCACCTCTTGGGGCACCTCCAGCTCGCCCTGGTAATCATTCACCATGTGCACGATGTCTAGGATCGCCTTGAAGTCCTTCTTGTTCAAACTCAAAACGTCATCTCCCCTCGGAACGGACCGCCACCCAGCCGGCGCCGCGCCCCCACATTATTTGGGTGGTGTCCAGCAAACTGGACGCCCTGACGGTGCCGGCGGTTCCAGCTTTGCCGATCCCCCTGCTCCCGCGCCACCCCTTACCGGCATCTGGCCCCCCGGGGGTTGCGTCACGGGCGCTCAGGACGCGCGGCAGCCACGCTGAGGATGTCCCGAGTTCCGTGGAACCGAGGTCAACCTGACCGAGCCCGAAGCCGAGCTGACCGGGGCGTACCTGACCGGGGGCCCAGCTAACCGGGGCCGTTTTGATGGACACCCGCGACCGACAGCACTCGGGTCGGTCGTCGGTGTCGAGCGTCTGCCAGCAGCCTTACACGCCGTGGGATCATTTGTGGGGCTAAACCACGCCTAATGGTGTTGCGCGAGGCACCCTGAGCCTCTCCTCAGCGAGCGTTGTCGCAGGTAGAGGCCAGATGCGTCGGTGTGCTGGCCCCTCGTAATGAGCAGGTCGAGGGTTCGATTCCCCAGGCGACTCGCAGGTCAGGCCCCGTCCACAGTGGCCCGCACGGGGCCTGATCGATCTTCGAGTGACCAACTGAGTGACTACGCTCTCACCCCTGGTCTGGGTGGGAACAGGCGACCCATCGTTACGGCCGATGAGGCGGTCGTGAGAGGCCGCGATCCCAACACAAGCCGCCTCCCGGGTCCGCCCGCTCCCACCGTCTGGCCGTTCCCGGTAGAGCACCGAGATCGCTTCGGAGCCTGAGACCCGCCGGCCGAGCTCGATCGGCAGCCGGGAGCGCCCCGCCCGGCGTCGATCCGGGTCGGAACCCGCCCTCGAGCCGCTGGCGGAGCTTTCCGTCGGCGTTGCACGGGAAGCAGGCCTCCGCTCAGCAGGCACCGGACGTGCTCGTCAGACTGACGTAGCATCGGCGAAGCCACGAAGCCCGAGGAGGAGCGATGGCGTTGAACCTGAACAGCATCATGCTGGGTTCGGAGGACTCCAAGAAGCTCGCCGACTTCTACGCCAAGGTTCTGGGCGCCCCAAACCCCGACTGGAGCGACGAAGCCAACGGCTGGTTCGGCTTCCAGGCCGGCGACGGCAGCTTGGCCATCGGACCTCACAGCGACGTGAAGGGCAAGAGTCAGCAGCCGGGCCGGGTC
>JALZDU010000022.1 GCA_030862405.1 Actinomycetota bacterium
GGTCGATCTTGCGTCGCGCTTTCCTGTACGCCCGTGACCTGCGGCGAAGCGCCCCCGGCAGGACTCGAACCTGCGGCCTAGCGATATCCAGGTCGCAGGCACGGAGGATGCCGACGGATCCCGGTCGTGCCCGCTGACCAGGCATGAGGGTTCCGGTCAGCTCCGGTCGTTCCCCACCCGCGTCCGCTGTTTCATGGGGGTAAAGCATGGCAATGATCATCCCCCCATGCCGCCTCGCTTGTGATCAAATAGCTGTGATCGCGAATGGAGGGAGAGGGAGGGGCGTGTCCCCCTACGGCAGGCCGGTGGCCGAAGTGTCGGTGGTCTGGAAGATTTGGAGTGACCGGGTAGATCGCTGGCTTCCCGTGTGGGCAGCTTGTCGTAAGGAGCATCGCGATGGTACGGAAGCTGTAAGGGGTGAACCAGTCCGCGGGCCACCCGCTCTGACCGGTGAGCCAAAACCCTGCCGTAAGTGACACGCGCCTCCCTCTCCCTCCATTCGCGATCACAGCTATTGATCACAAGCGGGGCGGCATGGCGGGATGATCACCGCCATGCTTTACCCCCATGAAACAGCGGACGCGGGTGGGGAACGACCGGAGCTGACCGGAACCCTCATGCCTGGTCAGCGGCACGACCGGGATCCGTCGGCATCCTCCGTGCCTGCGACCTGGATATCGCTAGGCCGCAGGTTCGAGTCCTGCCGGGGGCGCTAACTGCATAAATGGCGCGCGAGTCGGAGCACCACGCTCATAGCGCTAGAGATTGGACCCGCTCCGATGACGCACCGGCGCCATGCTGACCCGCCACAGTGGACGCTGGCGACCTCTCCGAGCTGCTCCCTGACTGGCGTCGCCACCTGCGCGCCACGAACCACGCCGAGCCCACCGTGCGCCGCCACGAAAGTACGCCCGCAGTTTTCTCACCTTCCTCGCCCAGCACGGGATGCCCGCCCGGGCCGATGATCCGGCCACCATCGCACAGCCATCCGAGGCCGCACTCGACACTCATGTCCGGGCCTCCAACACGATGTTGAACGGTGTCTCGGTGGCCTTGCGCACCCGGGTGAACCCGGCGGTGCCGATCAACTCGTCGAGCCGCGCGAAGCCGGCCTGTGCGCCAAGCGCCATCCGGCCCTGCTGGGCCAGGGACGCGGGGGTGCACACCATCGTCGAGAGTTGGGTGACATACCGATACCGGCCACAACGAAAGGTGTGTGAGGTGATCGACTTGGAGGAACCGTAGTGTGCCGGGCTCCGGCGCTGCAGGTGTGGAAGCTTCTCCATGACCCCACCCGGTTCCCCGAATGGTGGGCGGGCATCACCCGATCACGCCCACCGCCGATGGTGCCGTCGTGCAGCACAGCGCATGGGAGCACGGCGACCTGCCGCTGTTTGTCACGGCGACGCGGGACTCCCCCGGCGTCGTGATCCGTTGCCCGGCGACGGGGCGCGTCTACTCCTGGGCGCTCGAGCCACACCCCGACGGATGCCGGGTACGAGTGCGAGTGGAAGTCCCAGACGGCCAGTACGAGCAGCTACGCCTGAGCCGCGAGACCATGCTCGCCACGTTGCCCCAGCTGGCGGCCACGGCCGAAAGGCCTTCAACCGAACCGGCGTGACGGTGGCCCGGGGAAGTCGCCGTGTTCAGCCTCCGGGCGGTGGCGCATCCAGGCAAGGATCTCGACGTTGATCGGGCTTGGTGTGGCGATGTCCCACAGCCACTACTTACCGAGCCTCGTGACCTTGGTTCGGGGTGTCGTCAGCAGCACCGGCATCATTAGCAGGCCCGGTCACGCTGTCGTCGTGTAGATCGTGGTCGGCCTCCTTGACCTCACCGGTCAATTGATCACGCTCCCCGGCGTTCTCAAGGTCCTCGTGACCCAACATCTGACCGACCTTCTTTTCCGCCTTACCGATAAGCTGCTCGGTCTTGCCCTTCGCCTTTTCAAAACTGCTCATGATTTTCTCCCCTATGATCAGGGACCACCTGTACGCGTGTCCCTGGTGATCGGACGGACCCAAAATAGCCTCTGACATACGTCAGCGGCGTTCAACCACCCTATCGGATGTACGGATAGGCGCCAGTACAGGTAAGCGTAACGGCTTGTCGCTGCGTTGTCAGTTGACCTGCTTAGCCTGGCTACTGCGCACCGTGGAACTGTCAATTTTCCACACACCGTCCTCGTCGAGCAGTCCATAACTGGTACGCTCCTCGATGACCCGGCCGTCTTTGAAGACGTACTCGACTGTTGCGTCCACGGCATCTCCCTGCTGCACAGAGACGTCGGTGACCGTGACTTGTTGCACCTGGTTCCAGAAGTCCTGATATCCCGCGAAGCTCCCGGCATGATTCTGCTGATAGTCCGCGGTAAGCCGTTCCCACGCAGCCGGCAGGTTGTCAGGCACTAACGCGTAATAGTCGGTAATCGCCTGCAGCTGCGCAGGCCTGCTCTGTGAGCCGCCCGGGGTCCCCGGACCGGTCGGGATGGCTGCCTGCGTCGTGCTCCTCGAACCTGACGGAGTTGGCTGGGTTTGGAGACCTTGCGTTGCGCTGCTCGGTGCTGATGGGGCCGGAAGGGGTTGGAGGCTTTGCCCCGGATCGTCGGAGGTGCTCGATGGCCGGGCGGCGTTGCCGCTGATGGCGTTGCCGCCGGTGACATCGCCATCGTTGAAGAGCGCGGTGATCAGACCGCCGCCAGCAAGGATCGCGACCGCTAAGACACCAGCCAGGAGTTTGCGGCGCCTTGGCGATCCGTCGCGGTCATCCTCGGTCGGCGGCGGACCGGCTGCGGCGTCCACCTTCGTGAAAGGCGCCGCCGGGGTGGTCGTCTTCTCGGGTGGGGCCGGCCGGGTGAACACCTCCTGCGTCGTGGGGACCGTTGGATCGTTTCGAGATAGCACCAGCGTGGTGGCTGGCGGGCTGCCTGAGGGCCTCGCCAGGTCGGCCGCGAGCGTGGCGAGCGAATCGGCCGCCTGTTCCATGGTGGGGCGTTGTTCGGGGTTTCGATGCAGCAAGCGCAGCAGCAGGAGAGTGAGCGGACCGGACTGCCTGGGCGGGGTGATCTCGCCCAAAGCCACGCGGTGCAGCAAAGCGATGGCGTTGTTGTCGAATCCGAACGGTGGCGCGCCCTCCAGCGCGGTGTAGAGCGTGGAGCCCAACGAGAACACATCCGATGGGAAGCCGGCAGTGCCGCCCTGGGCCACCTCCGGCGACAGGTAGGCCGGTGTCCCGACCAAAATTCCAGTGGCAGTTACGGTCACGTCACCAACGGCGTGGGAGATACCGAAGTCGGTGATCTTGACCATGCCGTCGTCGGCGAGGAGCACGTTGCCGGGCTTGATGTCCCGGTGCACGATGCCCACCGCGTGCGCGGCGGCCAGCGCGGACGCGATCTGGCTGCCAATCCCGGCGACTTTGTCAGGCTGTAACGCACCCTGTATGGACAGCACCGTTGCCAGGCTGCTGGAGGGCATGTACTCCATGATCAGATACGGTTGACCCTCGTGCTCCGCCACGTCGTACACCGCGATCGCGTGCGGGTGATGCAACCGGGCGGTGATCCGTGCCTCCCGCAGCGCCCGGCGGTTGGCCTCGTCCGCCTCGACGTGACCCATGCCCGTTGGCAGTAACAACTGCTTGATCGCAACGGTGCGGTGTAGGCGCTCGTCCTGCGCCTGCCACACCACACCCATCGCCCCACTGCCCAGACGTGAGATCCGGCGGTAGCGGCCCGCAATCAGCTCGCCCTCGTCCGTCACTGCCACCTCCGGGGTACTGATGCGGCCATGAGAGGCACTGCTACCGCTACCCCCGCGTTCAACTGGATGCCCGGATTGTCAACTCCCAAACGCACGTGATCGGTGAGGTGACTACGGCGATGATCACCAAGAAGCCAGCGGTGCCGGCACCCCCACGGGCCGGCACCCCCACGGGCCGGCACCGCCGATGGACGGAGTCGTTGGGTGCCACCCTGACGATTAGAGAGTGGGTGGAGCCGGCACGGGGCCGGGTGGGGTCGGCACTGGGCCGGGAGGTGTCGGTCCAGGCGGAGTCGGCGGGCCGGGCGGCGTCGGCTCCGGCCCGGGTGGCGACGGGATCGGGCCAGGGC
>JALZDU010000028.1 GCA_030862405.1 Actinomycetota bacterium
CAGTGACCGGAATGGTTGGGTCGGCGGCGCGCTGCGCCTCCGCGCCGGCGCGGACAACGCTGAGTGCTGTGGACGACTTCCGCAGGTTCCAGGGCCGGCTCTGGATCTTCTCGGACTTGGTCCCCAACCACATCCGTCGCGCGTCCTCCCCAGTTATGGGACTCCCCTTCTGACGGTTTGATGGTGGCATGGACGATTCCGGCCACACGAGCCAGTCCAGCTTGCACGCTGTAGTGCTCCCGCGACCCCCCATGTGTGCGCGCCGGACGGAGCAGCGACCAACACGATGGCACTTCGGCGGACTGCCCGATTGGCTGCGCCGCGCGAGCCGACACCCGCAGTGGCTGGTGCCCTGGCCACCGCGGCCGGGCTGATGCTCCACGCTGGCCTGCGACGGGCCCTTACACCACGAGGAAGTTCCGTCCATCAAGCGCGGGCACGCTCAGGCGGGCAATGGCTTGAGTCATGCATCGACTAAGCCGACGGGCTTTCCTGTTCACCACCGTGGGGACGGCCCACGGCGATCATTGACGGATGTACGTGGGCGACTTCCCCGAAAGGAACACCGGACCCGTTGAACGGCTTTGCCCAACCGGACGTCGACGCTCAGGGCGGTCCAGCCCGGCTGACTAGCCGACTCCCCGACCGCAACCTCCTAAAATCTGAATCGAAGCCGGGCCTGCGCGCACTACAACTCGGGCCAACTGGCCGTCAAATGCTGCTGCACGTGCCGCCTGGCCTCGACGAAGGCCCTCCTGCGGTGCTGGTGCTCACCCTGCACGGCGCTGGCGGGAATGCCCCCGCCGGCCTGGCACCACTGCGACCGCTTGCTGACGCCAACCGGCTGCTGCTGCTAGCCCCCACTGCACAAGGCTCGACTTGGGATGCTGTCACTGGTAGCTGGGGCCCGGACATCGGGCGCATCGATCAGGCGTTGGCTGAGGTGTTCACCTCCTACCGCGTCGACTCCAGGCGTGTCGCCGTCAGCGGCTTCTCAGACGGCGCCTCCTACGCCCTGTCCATGGGGTTGGCCAACGGCGATCTGTTCACCCACATCATCGCGTTCTCACCCGGGTTCGTCGTACCGGGACCGCGAGTCGGCACGCCGGCCATATACATATCCCACGGACGTGACGATGCGGTGCTGCCGATCGAGCGCACCACCCGGCGCATCTCTCCGCGGCTGCGCAAATCGGGTTACCCCGTCGTGGTACACGAATTCGAGGGATCACATACGGTGCCGCCTGCCATCGCGGAAGACGCCGTGCGGTGGGTATTGGGCGGGCCATGACAGTTCCGCCAGCAGCGGTACCTCACCGCCCGCTGCCAATGTGCATATCAGCGCCGATGACCATGCGGATCGCGTCGCACGTCCGATCCACGATGGCCACCGGCGGTTCCCGCAGCGGCCTGGGACCCCGCTTGGCGGCGTGAGCTACCTGCTGCCAAGCAAAGGTCCGATCGTGCAGAGTGGCGGGATGAGGTATGCGGTCGCGGCATCGAGCGAGTGGGTCGACCCCGAAGGAGTGCGCCGGCCCGGCGGTGAGGTGCACGCCTGGGCACGCGGCACCAACCAGACTCTTTGCGGGCGGGCGCTCAGTCGGTCTTGGCTGGGGCGGTATCCGCACGTCGACTGGGAAGACATCCGGCCAGAGTCCGGCAGACACGCCGACGCAGTCAGGCGGGTGTGCCCGCGCTGCATGGCCGGGGCCCGCCCGCGGCGAGAACCGCCGCAGCGGCGCGGCCGAAGCGCCGGCGGCCACGTCGGGGTTGAGCAGGGCCGTCGCCGTCGACGAGTGGTGCGCGATCCGCCTCGCCCTGGATCCGGAGAGATCTAGCGCGCGGACTGCCCGGGACGCGAGCCTGGGCATAGCCGCCGCTGTTCGCCCCGACACGCGATTGGAAGTCCAGTGCGCCGGGCAGTCTCGACGCCAAAGTGCGGGTCGATGTCGAGCTTCCTCGCGCCGACGCGTAGTCGTTGCCTTCACACAGCGCCGTTTGATTGTTCCCCTTTGGGGGAACCTTCCCAGAATGCGCATAGCGATCACGGGCGCCACCGGCAACGTCGGCACGAGCGTTATCGAGTCTCTCGCCTCGGATGCGGGCATCACCTCAATACTTGGCCTGGCCCGGCGGCTGCCGAACTGGCAGGCGCCCAAGACCCAGTGGGCGCAGGCGGACGTCGCGAAAGACGAGCTGGCCTCGCACCTGCGCGGCGCCGACGTGCTGATCCATCTGGCGTGGTTGTTCCAGCCCACCCATGACCCCGTCACTACCTGGACGGCCAACGTCGAGGGCAGCATCCGGGTCTTCCGCGCAGCGGCTGACGCGGGCGTGCACACCGTGGTGTACGCCTCATCGGTGGGCGCATACTCGCCGGGCCCGAAGGACCGAAGGGTTGACGAGAGTTGGCCTACCCACGGCTGGCCCAACGCCGGATACACCCGCGAGAAGGCCTACGTCGAGCGGGTCCTTGATACGTTCGAACACGAGCATCCTCAGACAAGGGTGGTCCGGCTGCGACCGGGATTTATCTTCAAGCGCGAGTCGGCCCAGGAGCAGCGGCGCCTTTTCGCTGGCCCGTTGCTACCGAACGGACTCGCGCGACCGAGCCTGATCCCGGCTGTGCCGAATCTGCCGGGACTGCGCTTCCAGGCGCTGCACTCTGCCGACGCGGGAGAGGCATACCGGCTGGCGGCCACGCGGAAGGTACGCGGAGCGTTCAACCTCGCAGCCGAGCCCGTGATCGACGCCGCCCAACTGGCCAAGCTGCTGGGCGCCCGGACATTCCAAGTGCCCCCCGCTGCGCTACGGTTCGCCCTTGCCACGGCATGGCACCTGCACCTCTTACCCGCGTCACCACATCTTTTTGATGCGGTGCTGCGGCTGCCCATCATGGACGTGACTCGGGCACGGACCGAGCTCGGTTGGTCACCTCGCCACAGCGCGCTCGACGCGATCCAGGCGTTCCTCGACGGGCTACGCGAGGGTGCGGGCATGGACACACCACCGCTTGCCCCGGACGCTAGCGGCCCGATGCGCATGCGGGAGTACATCACCGGCGTCGGTCAGCGTCCTTGACAAGACCAGTTGTCCAACTGCATTCCGCCGGGGCAAGGTGTCTGTCCAGACGGTATCTATCGACCTGTCGGCAGTCGCCATCCACGCG
>JALZDU010000030.1 GCA_030862405.1 Actinomycetota bacterium
CCCCGGCCTGTTCGCCCTGATCGGGCCGTCAATCGGGGGGTTGGCGGTGCGCCACCGGGCCCACCGGCTGGTGCAGGCGCTGGGTGTGCTGGGGATGGCCATCGGTCTCGGGGCATTGGCCGTGTCCGGCGGTGATTCGTTATCGATCGTGCTCGCCATAGCGGTGATGGGTGTCGGTGCGGCGGCGGTGGCAGTCGCGGCTCCAACCCTCATCCTGGGCACCGATCTGCCCCCGCACATCCAGGAACGGCAGTTGACCTGGCTGCAGCTCAACCTGGATCTGGGCAAGATCTTCGGGGGGCTGGTACTCGGTGCGATGGCAGCTGCGAAACTGCCGTTCCACACCCAGTTCCGGGTTGGCGGGCTGGCGATCGGCCTGCTCAGCGTGCTCGTGTGGACCACCAGTCGCGGCGCGGCCACCCGGATCTGCCAGCCCCAGGCTGATCCCACCGAAGCGGACGAACCCTCGCGCACCGTGGTACCCCTGAAGACACTCCTGCTGCTGTCGCTGTTCGGCGTCCCGGTGGTGATCCACCTAGTGGGCAGCATGACCATGATGGAGGCGCAGATCTCCACGATGCTGACCGTGTCCGGTCTGGTAGGCCTCGGTCTGTACTTTCTGACCGGTCGTTGGATGGTCCGGTCCAGCCCCGGCATGGTCTGGGCGGTCGGCCACACGCTACGCGGAGTGGGAGGTATCGCGCTGGGCGTGTTCGGTGCTGTGCGTGGGATGCCTTACCTTGTCGTGGTAGCCACATTCCTGGTCATGGAATCGATTCCCGCGGTGGTGTGGATTGGCCAGGCACGAACGGCAGCGCAGTTCACTCCCAAGGTGACCGCGCTGGTTACTGAGGCGGTGAAGGCCTCTCGACGCAGTGTGCCCGCCGGACGGCTGGACCAGCAGCGAGGTCGCCACACCGAGTCCATCGGCGTGTTTCATGATTTGGCCTCGCCAAGCGTTGTCCGGTCACAACCTGCTGTGCAGTGAAACACGACGCGTGATTCTTCAGCTTTTACCGGTGAGTCGTTTCGGACTGGCTGCGCTAGAACAGGGTGAACAGGAAGGGGTACGAGCAGCGCTGCGCCGATCAGGAGGCTGACCGCGAAGCAGGCCACCACGATGTGCCAGCCCAACGACGCTGCTGGATGTAGCAGTGGCTACCGAGAATCTCACGATCAGGAGCACCGCCAACGATGAGTGACATGGACCTGAGCGGCACTGTGGCCGTGGTGACCGGCGCGAGCGGGGGCCTCGGCGGCGGTGTCGCCCGGGCGTTCGCTGCGGCCGGTGCGGCGGTCGTCGTGCACTATCGCAGCAATGCCGAACCGGCCGCCAGGGTGGTTGATGACATCACCGCCGGAGGCAGGCGGGCCATTGCGGTCCAGTGCGACGTCACCGAACCCGGCGACTGCATGGGATTGATGGCCGCGGCCATCGAGGCGTTCGGGCGGCTGGACACCGTCGTGGCGAATGCCGGGGTGCAGCCGGTGGCCGAGCTCGCGACGATGTCGGTGCCGCAGTGGCGTGAGGTCGTGGACACCAACCTGACTGGGAGCTTCGCGACGGTCCAAGCCGCCACCTCGGTGATGAGTGAACGGGGCGGCGGAGCGATCATCTTGATCGGTTCCATCGAGGGTGCCCAGCCGGCGTGGTCGCACGCGCACTACTGCGCGTCAAAGGCGGCAGTGATCCATTTTGCGCGCTCGGCGGCGTTGGAGTATGGCCAGTTCGGCATTCGGGTCAACAGCGTCTCACCCGGGCTGATCTGGCGTGACGGCCTGGACCGTGACTGGCCGGACGGTGTCACACGATTCCAGCGGGCAGCACCGCTACGGCGGCTCGGCCGGCCGGCTGACGTAGCCAACGCCTGTATCTTCCTGGCCTCCTCGATGGCCGAGTGGATCACCGGGCACGATCTTGTCGTGGACGGTGGAGTATCAGTGCACCCGGCGTGGTAGCACTGTGGTCAGGTCCGGGTGAGGGCACGAATCTGGGGCGCCGCATCCGGCCAGCCTGAGACCAGCTGGGCGCGCCGGCCGAGGTGAAGGGCTGACCACTGGAACGCAGGCACCATGGTGGTACCCGCCAGCGTCCACTCGCCCAGTGAGCTCGAGCCCTGCCACACCCCCGCGGGCACGACGACCTGCGGCCTTGCTCCTGCGATGAGATCCGCGCCGAGAACTGGCTGATCGACCTGCCCACCAGGGCGCAGCAGCAGCAGTTGCAACGGCGATCCGGCGTACCAGTGATAGGTCTCCACACCGTCGAGCGAGTGCAGTGCCGAGAAATCCGGAGCAATCAGCATGAAGTAGATCACTGAGCATGATGCGTCGATGTACGTCCGGCGGAACAGGCCGCCCTCCCCCGGGAGCGGCTGCAACCCGAGCATTCGTGCAATCCGCTCTCCCTCGATCCGGGTGCTCACAGTTGATGGCCCGCGGGTAGCACGGTTGGCCGCATGCGAACACCCTAGGCCGCGACACTGCCCGCGACTGAGAGTTCCCTGGCGCTCCTCAAGCCCATCACCATGCGTAGCAGGAAAAGTACAAAAAGTTTAACTACTGGCGTGCAAAGACTGCTCCGTTTGACTACACTTGCGTAACCACTCAAGCCTCTTTTGTCTCGATCATCAACTTTAACCTCACCGGTGTCACCGCACCCACCCATCGTGTCGTAGACGGTGTTAAGTACTACGAGTCACCGGTTGAAGGAGGTCAGCATGCTCTATGCCAAGTGGTATGAAATCGTCATCGTGATCTTCGTGTTGCTGTGGCTGTTCGGGTCGTTAGGTCAAAGCCCCGGCTACTAGGCCGCTGACAACGTCGACGCCAACGATTTCCGCCCGCCGGAACACGGCAACAGCTGTGCGATTGTGACGATCATGAAAGTAGCCGAGGGGTACGGCGTGTCCGCTGAGGGTGCACGGTTGGATCCGTCGCACTGCCCGGTGTGCAGACCGCTTGCCCTAGACGTCGGCGCGCGGGCATGTGGGTGGGTACGGGCGCTGCGGGGCAACCCTTAAGATCTTGCCGCGGACGGGTTATGGGTGCTTGGTGGCCCCCACGGAGTCCAACACCGGCGTGGTCCGGCACTCGACCGCCGGACCGGATTCCCGTCGCCTCCTCCGAGCATAGCAATGGTCGGATTCGCGCTGAGTTTACTGGGACTGGAAAGGACTGTGAAATTCCCAGAACTTATGTCAGTCTCATACAGGCCGACTTCGGACGCAGCGGGTCACGGTAATTTTGAGGCGGTCCTTGTAAAGGTGAACAACTGGGACCCTGGTTCCGCGACAATTCTCGCAACGACTTCGGGCCGTGGGTTCGTGGATCACGCATCACGGCGAACGCCTTCAACGTTCCACTCAACGGCGTGAGCTGGAACGGCAACATGTATGTGTTCTCAGCACCGATCGCCGCCAAGCGGGAATATACGCCTTAATGGGCAGATCGATACTGGCCCGGTCGGACAACAATGGCCTCGACTTCAAACCCTTTACGAGGTATCGCGCTTCGAGTTCATCAACGTGTCGACGGTGATCATTGACGCGCATGAACATGGGGTCCCGGGTGACGGACCACAGCTTGCAGTCTTTGGCAGCGGGCGCTACCGCTCCAGCGATGTCTACCTTGTGGTGAAGCCAGTCAGCAGGCAGCCATCTCACACCAAGTGGACGTGCTACTCGTTGAGGACGACTACGGAGTCGCAGGTGCGCGTGCTGAGGGCGTGCTGCAACGCGTTTGCGCACGTGCGGACTGTTTCCGATGGCTCCGCCAGTGCGTACTGGCTCATTGGGTCCGATACTGGTGTGCTGCTTCCTGCCACGGGACTGGCCGCGCCATTGCGTCCCGCCAGGGCCGCGGCGCTGGAACCAGTCAAGTTCAGCGTAAGGAATGTTGCCGCCAGTGCGATTGAGCCACGGCGTGCGGTCACCCATATCGTGCTCATTGCAGTCCTCACCTCGTTGACCGGATGGCCGTTGCGACGGCATCGTCGGTTCGGTTTGTCAACACCATGGCCAAGAGAAGGTCTCGTGACAACATGCATTCACCACAGAGAATTCGTTCAGCCACTACCTAGGTGTGATGCTGCTCTCCGAGTTGTCCATGAGCGGTGACTAGTTTCCAGGATCGAGTACCCGCCGGTGAGCTCTTTCAGTGTCAGGCGAGGCATTGTCGCTGGTAGGCAGGCCTGCTAGGCATGTGCACAGGTAGCGAGATGCCACAGGCGGCACGGCGGGTCCTCAGCTGGGGCTGGCCCATCGCCCAGTACAGGCACTGCTCGATGGGCAGCCAGGGTCACTACTTAGCCCACTCAGCGGTGTCTACTTAGGTGCGGCACGTCGTGAACTCGACCACGCCCCCGGCCCCTGAGCCGTCACGCGGCGGCACTCGCTACCGTATTTCCTACGGTCATGCAACCGACACTCCGACAGTCCCGACGATGGTCAGGATCACGGCTATCAGGAACGCGAAGCACGCCAGCGCGACCAGTGCGGTGCGCGCCGTTGACTGCGAGATCAGGAAACTCGCCGACAAGAACAGCAAACCAAGTGCGATCAGCAGCAGATAGCTCATGGATCTCTCCCCTCGTAATTCTTGCTCGGCCACCGCGGCCGTCCTTTGAGCTTGCCGCACCAACTCGGCGAACACCACGTCCTGCTGGCCGGTCTTCTGCTCCGCGTCGGCGCTCAACGAGCCACGTCCTCCATGACTGGGACTTGGCGCAGAAGCGCACCTTGCTGGCCAAGGCATACAACGCTCTTCCATCGGGTGGAGCAGTGGTGGTCTATGAAGCCCTCATCGAGGATGATCGACGCACCAATGCTTTCGGTCTGTTGATGAGCCTTAATATGCTCATTGAGACGACCGGGGACTCTAAACACCGGGGCAGACTGTTGTGGCTGGATGCGGGAGGCCGGTTTTACCCAACCTACGTGGAACACTTACTCGGCCCGCTTCCATGGTGGTCGGCATCAATAGTCGGTACGCAGTAGCCCCCGATTCGCCGGTCAGCCGAGCCGCTTGACGAGGGCCTCGTTGCACGCGGGTTCGGATCGGCCTGCACTTGTGTTCGCACACTCTGAGCACCCGATTCCTAGGTCTAGCCTCAAGGCATGAGCACTGTCGAACCGGGTGCAACACCGGATTGGCGCACCAGGGGCGTCTGGGTCATCCCAGGCGATGCACTGGACACCAACACCCCTCAGACGCCGGGGATGATCCGCGCCGCCGCGGTTACCCATGACCGGGCGGGCTCGGAGAAGCTCTGGGCCGGAACCGTCATGATCCGCCCTGGTGCGAAGACCGGGGCGCACCATCACGGTGAGCTGGAAAGCGTGATCTATGTGGTCCCCGGTCGGGCCCGGATGCGGTGGGGGGACAACCTTGAATTCACCGCCGAGGCTGGCGCAGGCGGGTTCATTTTCGTGCCGCCGTTCGTGCCGCACCAGGAGATCAACGCCCTCGACGACGAGGCGCTGGAGTGCGTGGTGACTCGCAGTGGCCAGGAGCCGATCGTGGTCAACCTGGACATTGATGGGGTGGCCGAGCCCGTCCACGTGCCCTGGGTCGACCCGGCCCACCCGATGGTCCGCTGACCGCCGTCAGGCGAAAGGGCCGTTCTACCCAGAGGCGGTTTCCCTGTGGCGCGCCCGCAGGAAATTCGAACTACCTTCTGATCCGTAGTCGTGAACCCGGCGGGTAGTCACGTACCGCAAAACGTGCGATACACGCCGCAGCTCGGCGGGGCCGGTGCGGCGTATGGCTCCAGACCGGGTCGTTCGTCGAACGGCTGTGCCAGCACGTCGAGTAGTCGTGCATATGGTCCTAGGTCCCCGGCACTCGCGGCCGCTAGCGCGTCCTCCATCTGGTGGTTCCGCGGGATGTAGACAGGATTGACCCGGTCCATGGCTTCGGCGATCGCCCGCGGGTCAGACGCTTGGGACGATAGTTGTGCCCGCCAACGATCCGCCCACGCGTCGAACGCGGTGGGTTCGGCGAAGAGCAATCGCGCCGGTGCCGCATCTCCGAGCACTGATGACGACAGCGCCCGGAAGAACGAGGTGAAGTCAACCCTCTGTGCATGCAGCAGCGCCAGCAGGTCGTCGATCAGCGCGCCGTCGTCGGATCGTTGGGCATCTGCCACACCCAACTTGGCGCGCATCCCGTGGCTCCAGTACTTGTCGTAACGGTCGGGGAACGACTGCAGCACATCGGTGGCCGCCGCAAGTGCCGTATCCGTCTCGGCGTGGAACAAGGGCAGCAAGGTCTCGGCCAGCCGCGCCAGGTTCCACTGCGCGACGCGCGGCTGGTTGCCGTAGGCGTAGCGGCCGCCGTGATCAATCGAACTGAACACGGTGGCGGGGTCGAAGGCATCCATGAACGCGCACGGGCCGTAGTCGATGGTCTCGCCGGAGATCGTCATGTTGTCGGTATTCATGACGCCGTGGATGAATCCGACGAGCATCCAGCGAGCGACCAGCGATGCCTGGGCATCGACGACGCTCTCGAAAAACGCGAGGTACGGGTTCTCCGCCTCGACCGCATGGGGGTGGTGACGCGCGATTGAGTAATCGGCGAGGCGCCGCACGAGCGTCGGCCCATCGTGCGCTGCGGCGTACTGGAACGTGCCAACGCGGACATGGCTCGCCGCGACACGGGTAAGCACCGCGCCGGGCAGCACCGTGTCCCGCGCGACGTGATCGCCGGTCGCCACCACAGCCAGCGCCCGGGTAGTGGGGATGCCTAGCGCGTGCATCGCCTCGCCGATCACATACTCGCGCAGCATCGGGCCGACAGGTGCCTTCCCATCACCGCCTCGTGCGAACGGCGTAGGTCCCGAGCCCTTCAGGTGCAGGTCACGACGGCGTCCGTGAACGTCGAACACCTCGCCGAGCAGGAGCGCTCGGCCATCGCCGAGGCGGGGCACGAACCCACCGAACTGATGGCCGGCGTAGGCCTGCGCTACCGGCGACGCCCCGTCGGGCGTGGCGTTGCCGACCAGGACAGCGACACCGTCAGGTGCTCTCAGCGCATCGGCATCGACACCCAGCTCTGTGGCCAGCTCCTCGTTAAGCACCAACAGCCGGGGCGCAGGCGCCGGTGTCGCTTGCCACGGCTCGTACAGGCCCCCCAATTCACGCACGTAGGAGTTGTCGAAGGCGAACAGCAGCCGGGCAGCGACGCTCATATCCCCGAGGCTAACGGCGCCGGTCGCCGAGCCAAAGCGGAGTGACTCCTACAGTCAAAGTCATCAATCGAGTGGGCGCAGCAGGGTTCGAACCTGCGACCCCTCGCTTGTAAGTCCCTGGGCAAGCCGTGTGACGCAGTGTGTTCCTGGCGTACGACCTCGAAGGATCCTCCGATGTGATGTGGGGCCGTCTGTTGTCGTGCCGGGGTCGTTGCTACATGGCTGCTAC
>JALZDU010000042.1 GCA_030862405.1 Actinomycetota bacterium
GTGTGCCAGCGCCAGTGCATTGCGGAGCCGGTGCGGGTTCATCAGACCCGCCGTCGGCTGCCCGGTGCGTTGGGCTTGCAGCAGGGTCGCTTCGACGTCGTCAACCGTGCTGCGCAATTCGGCGAGGACGGCCGAGTCGCTGGAGGCGGCGGCTTCGCGCGGGCTCAGCCCATCGATGACGCCAGGAGTGTCCAGCCAGCCAGCTTCGACGTCGCGGCTCATCCGGTCAGCGGGCTCGTCCGCGTCGGCAGCAGCCGTCGTGTTGACGAGGTAGCTCTCCAGGATGGCGGTTCGGGCTTCGCGGTCGCCGGGGTCCTCGCTCAGGCGCTGCGCGTGCCGATCACATTCGATGGCGTCCGGGGTGACGTCGCGCAGCTGAGCCTCTAGCTCGGCGAGCCGCGCCGGCGAGTTCGCGGTGACGGTGAAGTCCGCACCCGCACGGTGAATCTGCCCGAGGCTGAGCACCCGACCGTCGGGCACCTGCCGGTGCCAGCCGATCAGCTCGTCACCGGTCTGATCCAGCCGCTGGATGAGGCGGTCGAAGGTCTGCTGCGGGTCTGGTACCCGGTAGGTGACGCTGCAGTCGTACAGGTCGTCGCCATCACTGTTGCGAAACTGGATAGGGGGTTCGGGAGCGAAGAAGTTGGCGATCTGTTCGATCGACGGATCTGAGGCGAGCAGGTTGACCAGGTCGCGGCGGCGGTGGCGGGGGACATGAACCGGCAGCGCGAGCATGCGAGGCCCGCTGTCGTCATGCAGTACCCGGCCACAGAACAAGTCAAGCCGCTGAGTGGAGTGCGAGAACAGCGTGTCGGCCAGGTGGATCGGGTCGCCGTCGGGCAGCGCGCGCAGCATGACGCTGGTACCCCGGACAACCTCGACTGCCTCGTAGAGCGAGACCGGGATCCGCCGCCAGTCCTCGATCAGCTGGCGTTCGTCGGGGCGTAGCCAGTGGCCTCGGGCGGCGAGGAACCGCTCCACGAGGCCACCCTTGAACAGCGCGAGGTCCAGGAAGAACATCGCATACCGCTGCTGGTCCTCGGTCCGGTCGATCAGTGGTGTGGTCATCTCGATGCCGGGAGCGCGCTCGGCGTAGGTACCCAACAGGGCGTAGACGAGCTGGGCCCGGGTGCTCAGGGCCGGCGCCGCGTCGCGCTGGCAGCAGGCCTTGAATTTGCGGCCCGACCCGCACGGGCAGGGGCTGTTGCGCCCGACATCGTGAGCAGTCGCGGTGGTGGTTGCGGTGATGACCTCGCTCAGCCCTGGTCGCAGCGGGCTGGGTATCTCGGAGCGCCGCAGGTATCGATCAGCTGTGACGTAATCTCCGCGGGCAGCGGCGTACTGGGCGGCGTCGTGCAAGGCCGGCTCGAAGCCGGGGCGCAGCATCAGCGCCTCGTCTAGCAGGTCGCAGGCGGTTGTCGAGTCCCCGGCGCCTTCCGCAGCGCGCGCAGCGACCAGCGCGACTGCGGCCTTCTCCTCCCTGCTACGAGCCTGCGGCCGCAGCGCAGCAAGCTGCGGCTCGATCACCCCACCGCGAGCTGTGTGGCATTCGATCCGGCCGGAAAGGAAGTCCAGCGCGCTATCGTCGGCCGCGGCCAGAGCGTCAAGCAGGAACCGGATCTGATCCGCGTCGAGCAGATCCCCACCGGTGAGCGTTCCCACAATGGTCTCGACATCGATGAGCAGGTCATTTTCGGCCATCCAGGCAGGCTAGCCCATCGCACCCGCTGCCTGCCCCCACCGATATGTCTCCATATCGAGTACGGGCCGCAGGGGGCATGCTGAGTGGTGTGGGTGCGCGGGTGTTGGTAGTCGATGACGAGCCTGGAGTTCGGCGTGCGCTGGAGCGGGGGCTGCGCGCTGAAGGGATGCAGGTCGTCACCGCAACCGACGGGCCCAGCGGCTTGCGAGCGGCCTTGACCGGCAGCTTCGACGCGGTCCTGCTGGACATCATGTTGCCGGGCCTGTCTGGGTACCGGGTGCTCGAGCGGCTGCGGGCAGCCGGGGTGGCCACGCCCGTCCTGCTCGTCTCAGCCAAGGACGGCGAGATCGACCAGGCCGACGGCCTGGACCTCGGTGCCGATGGCTACCTGGTCAAACCGTTCTCGTTCGTCGTGCTGGTCGCGCAGCTGCGCGCGGTGTTGCGCCGGCACGCCGATCAGCGCCGGGAGACGGTGGTCACGCTGGGTGATCTGGTGATCGATCCGGCGCGGCGGCGAGTGACCTGGGCCGGGCAGCCGGTGGCGCTGTCGCCGAGAGAGTTCGCGGTACTCGCGGCGCTGGCTCGCCGGGCCGGCCGTGTGATGAGCAAGGACGAGCTACTTCACGCGGTATGGGGTGATGAGCACGCGGCCAGCCGCAACGCCGTGGAGGTCTACGTCGGTTACCTGCGTCGCAAGCTGGATGCGGTCGGAGCCGGCGCCGTCCTGCAGACGGTGCGAGGGCACGGTTACGCGGTGGGTGCACAGGACCGACCGTGAACCGGATACACCGGATATGGGCGGCTCGCCCGTTACCGCTGCGCGTCGCCGCAGTCACCACGGTGGCGGGCCTGGTGGTGTTTCTGGTGCTGGCCAGGGCATCCACTGCGGTGGTGGCGCGGGCGTTGACCCACACCCTGGACGGCAAGCTGGTGGGTGCGGTAAGCGCCGCCGCGCCCGCTGTGGCTGCCGGGCGCCTGGTGCCGCAGCCGCTGGACGCGGCGGTCCGGATCCGGGTGTTAGACCGGTCCGGAACACCCGTCGACGGCGCAGGGCCGACACCGCTGTCCGCACCGGACATTCGCCGGCTGCTGGCCGAGCAAACCGCATGGACCTTCACGTCTGGCCGGCCTGGTGACCCGACCCGCTGGTCCGGGCGGGTAGTTAGCCCGCCAGACGGCACCCCCCGGCTGGTCGTGGCCGGTGCTGAGTCGGTGGCGCACGCGACTCTGATCGGGCGAACCGCCGGGGTCCTGTCGGTGGCCGCGGTGCTGGCCGCACTGGCGATGGGGGCGGCCGGCTGGGTGGCCGCCCGGTTCGCGTTGCGCCCGGTAGCCCGGATGCGGGTGGCAGCGCAGGAACTGCCGGCAGGGGAAAGGTTGCCACTGCCGGTGGCGCGTGATGAGCTACGGACGCTGGCCGAAGCGCTCAACAATCTGTTGGACCGCCGGGACGCAGCGACCGAGCGGCTGCGACGGTTCACCGGGGACGCCGCGCACGAACTCCGCTCGCCGGTTGCGGCGATCCGCGCGCAGGCCGAGGTGGCGGTGACCCACCCGGACCCAGAGCTTGCTGGGGCAACGCTGGAGGAGGTCGCGGCCGAGGCGCAGCGGCTGTCCGTGCTGCTGGATGACCTGCTCGCGCTCGCGAGGGCCGACGTGGGGCGGCGGTTGCCCGCTGAGCCGGTTGACCTCGCCGAGATGGTCCGCGACGCGGCCCGTCGCGCCGGGTCGGGAAAGGCGCTGCGGGTGACCGCGCCCGCGCCGGCCATGCTGCACGCCGCGCCCAGCGACGTTGCACGCGTGCTCGACAACCTGCTGGCCAACGCGATGCGCCACGCTGAGCACACCGTGCGAATAGTGGTACTGCCCGGCATCGATGAGGTTCGCGTGCTGGTCGATGACGACGGCACGGGGGTGCCCGTCGAGCACCGGGAGCGGGTGTTCGACCGTTTCCACCGGGTCGACGATGGCCGGGACCGTGGCACCGGCGGGACTGGACTCGGGCTGGCACTGGTCGCCGAGACGGTGCGCCACTACGGCGGCACGGCCCGGGTCGGGCAAGCACCGGACGGAGGCGCCCGCTTCGAGCTGAACTGGCCAGTCGGCCGCCCTTCAAAGGCTGCCAACGCGGCTCAGGACAGCCACTAACCGCTGCCAACCTGGACAAGCGGTGGGCGCGGGAAGCTGTGGCGCGGTGCGAGGATGTCGGGCGTGCCTGAGCCACCTAGCACTGCCCTGGGCAAAGGTTCGCAACCTGAGCTAGCCGACCACGCCCCGGCCGAGCGGCTGGTGGTGGCCGCCGCCGTCCTGCACCGGGATCGGGTGCTCGCGCAGCAGCGGGCATACCCGCCCACGACTGCGGGTCGCTGGGAGCTGCCGGGTGGCCGCGTCGAGCGTGCCGAAAGCGCCACGGCCGCGTTGGTCCGGGAATGCCGGGAGGAGCTCGCCGTTGAGGTCGTGCCGGGTGACCAGCTCGGACCGGACGTGCCGCTACCCGGCGGTTACCTGCTGCGGGTGTACGCCGCGCGGCTGGCCGACCCGACCGCGCAGCCGGCCCTCATGGAGCACGCCGCGCTGAGATGGGTGGATGCCACCGAGCTGGCCGAGCTGGATTGGCTGGACGCCGACCGCACCGTCCTGCCCTACCTCGAACCACTCCTGCCGGGAGCCTCGCCGCGATAAGTGTCCATGTGACAGTCGATACCGGCACCACAGCTACGACAAGCATCCACGTGGCCCTTGGGTCAGGTGAAGCAGGACGCTGCCGCGCGGCCCGGTAATGTTGAGGGTTCCCGGCATCCATCGAGGAGTTCCCGCGTGCCCATCGCTGTCCCCACCCGCGTGCGTACCGACCTGCGCAACGTCGCCATCATCGCGCATGTCGATCATGGTAAGACGACGCTCGTCGACGCCATGCTGCGCCAATCCGGCGCGGTCACTGGGCGCAGCGAGGTGGACCGGGTGCTGGATTCGGGCGACCTGGAGCGGGAAAAGGGCATCACGATCCTGGCCAAGAATACGGCGGTCACCCGATCCACACCGGAAGGTCCGATCACTATCAACGTGGTTGACACCCCTGGGCATGCCGATTTCGGCGGTGAAGTTGAGCGCGGGCTGTCGATGGTGGACGGTGTGCTGCTGCTAGTCGACGCCAGCGAGGGACCGTTGCCGCAGACCCGCTTCGTGCTCCGCAAGGCGCTGGCGGCGCACCTGCCGGTGGTGCTGGTGGTGAACAAGGTGGACCGGCCGGATGCCCGGATCGCGGAGGTGGTCGACGAGACCCATGACCTGCTGCTGGATCTCGCCGCCGACCTGGAAGGCCTCGAAGCCGCCGCTGCCGAATCGGTGCTGGACATGCCGGTGCTCTACGCCAGTGCCCGGGCCGGACGGGCAAGCCTGAACCCCCCACGCGATGGCGAACTGCCCGATGCGCAAGACCTCACCCCACTGTTCGACACCGTGCTGGCGCACGTGCCGCCGCCCGCCGGTGACGTCGACGCGCCGCTGCAGGCGCACGTCACCAACCTCGATGCCTCCACTTTCCTGGGACGGATCGCGCTGTGCCGGGTCCGTGCCGGGCGCTTGCACAAGGGCCAGACCGTGGCGTGGTGCCGGGAAGACGGATCGATCCGGCCTGTCCGCATTACCGAACTGCTGCGTACCGAGGGGCTTAACCGTGTTCCGGCCGCCAGCTCAAAGGCCGGTGACCTGATCGCCATCGCCGGAATCGCGGAGATCACCATCGGCGACACCCTTGCCGACGCCAACGATCCGCGCCCGCTGCCGCGAATCACCGTGGATGAGCCGGTAATCGCGATGACGCTCGGGGTCAACACCAGCCCGCTGGCAGGTCGTGGCGGGGGCAGCAAGCTCACCGCCCGCCTGGTTCGCAACCGGCTGGACGCTGAGCTTGTCGGCAATGTGAGCGTCCGGGTGTTGCCGACCGCATCGCCGGACACCTGGGAGGTGCAGGGCCGTGGCGAGCTGGCCCTGGCTGTCCTGGTGGAAACCATGCGGCGAGAGGGGTTCGAGCTGACCGTCGGCAAGCCACAGGTCGTCACCCGCACCGTGGACGGCACTGTGCAGGAGCCGTTCGAACACCTGACCGTGGACGTGCCCGAGGAACACCTCGGTGCCGTGACCGAGCTGCTGGCCGCCCGCAAGGGGCGGATGGAACAGCTAGGTGCCACGTCGGGAGACGGCTGGGTGCGCCTGGAGTTCACGGTTCCCGCACGTGGGTTGATCGGTTTCCGCACCGAGTTCCTCACCACCACTCGCGGCACCGGCATCGCCCACCACGTCTTCGACGGCTACCGTCCGTGGGCCGGCGAACTGCGAACCCGTCATTCGGGATCGCTGGTGGCTGACCGGTCCGGTTCGGTCACCGGGTATGCACTGGCGCAGCTGGCCGACCGGGGCACCTTCTTCGTGCAGCCGGGTGTGGCCGTCTACGCCGGGATGGTGATCGGAGAGAACCCCCGCGCCGAAGACCTCGACCTCAACGTGTGCCGGGAACGAAAGCTCACCAACATGCGCTCGTCCACCGGCGAGGAGCTCGAGCGGCTGGCTCGGCCACGGAACCTCGGGCTGGAGGAGGCGCTGGAATTCTGCGCTGCCGACGAGTGCGTCGAGGTGGCGCCCGACGTAGTGCGGGTCCGTAAGGCGGTGCTGGACGCGACCCAGCGCGCCCGGCAGCGTTCCCGGGAGCGGGTGGCTCGGACATAGCCCCGGACATAGTCCCAGTCATAGCCCCGGACATAGTCCTGAGCGCAAGCCCCGGGATGCCCTGTCCCCGCGGCGATCGCCCTACGGCACCATATCGCCTCGTGAGAAGGCCCGGTGGCGCGCGCAGGGCGGTGACGGCGCTGATCCTCGGTGCTGCGCTCGCCGCATGTACCGGACAACCGGTGCCGTTGGTCCAACCGGGCAACGGCCCAGTGAGCACTCCGGTGACCGTGCCTGCCGAGCAGGAGATAGTGCTCGGGGTAGATCGGCTGGCCGGCGGCTTCAACCCGCACAACCTGTCGGATCTCACACCGCTGTCGCAGGCGGTCGCCGGCCTGCTGCTGCCCTCAGCGTTTCACCAAACGCCAGCGGGGCAGTGGGTGCTCGACGACACGCTGCTGGATTCGGCCGAGGTCACCGATACCGCACCGTTCACGGTCACCTACCGGATCCGGCGCAACGCGCAATGGTCGGACATCACCCCCATTGCCGCTGAGGACTTCGGTTACCTCGCCGAGCAGATGCGCAGCCAGCCCGGTGTGTTGGACTCGGCCGGATACCAGCTGATCGACCAGGTGGTGTCGCGAGACGGCGGCAAGACCGCCGACGTGGTCTTTCACCGTCCCTACGCCGGCTGGCGCACTCTATTCCGGCACCTGCTGCCTGCGCACCTGCTCAAGGATGCCCCCGGTGGTTGGAGCAAGGGCTTCGACGCCGGTCTTCCGGTCTCCGGTGGCCCGTTCGCGATGGTTTCGGTAGACCCGTCGCGCGGTGAGATGGTGCTGGTACGCAACGATCGGTACTGGGACACCCCGGCGCAGGTAGATCGGATCCTGCTCCGCCAAGGCAGCGACGCGGCCCTGGTGGATGCGCTGCGCACCGGCGGTGCGCAGGCAGCTTTCTTCAGCCGCCCCAACGCCATCACCGAGTCATTGCTGCGCGCCGCGAATCTGGGGGTGACCCCGGCGATCGTGCCACAGCCGGTGCTCGTCTCGGTGCTGCTGCGCCCGGCCAGCCAGGTGCTGGATGACCAGCGGATGCGCACCGCGGTGGCCGCGGCACTGGACCGCCCCTCGCTGATCGCCACCGGAGTCGCCAGTGGGCCCTCCGCGGCGCTGCGGGCTGATTCCACGGTGCTCGCACCATCGGCGCCGGGCTACCAGGCAACCGCGCCGGCCGCCGGGGTGCCTATGGCGCCGGATCCGGACACCGTGCGCCAGGAGCTCACCGCCGCCGGATATAACCGCGGCCCGGTGCACTGGGAGCGGGCAGGGCAGCCGTTGCGGTTGGTGGTCGCGGCGCCGGCTGATCGCGAACCCTACGGGACACTCGCCGCGCGGGTGGTCGATCAGCTTCGGACCGCCGGGATTGACGCCGAGCTACGTGAGGTCGACCCCGATGAGCTGTTCGGCACGATGCTCGGTCCCACGCCGGCAACGGGCAGGGAGTCGTTTCGCCCAGCGTCGGTGACGGTCGACGACGGTGTCGACATCGCTGTGCTGCCGCAGCCTGCGGCCGGCCACCCCGCCACCCAGTTGGCATCCTGGTACGGCTGCCCGTTGGTCGTACCGGCCAGGCTGGCCCCCGCGCCGCCCAACCCGGCAGGATTGTGCGACCTGACCTTGCAGCCGTTCATCGAGCGCGCGCTTGTCCAGGACGACCCGGTGGGCGCGGTAGAGCCGACCGTCGAGGCGGCGCTGTGGGATCGGGTCGTGACGATCCCGCTTTACCAGCAGGTTTCGCTACTGGTCAGCACAAGCCAGTTGAGCGACCCGGCGCCGGGGACGGCGCTGGAAGGTCCCCTCGACGGCGCCGCGCGCTGGCAGCTTCATCGGTAGGGGAGGAGGTCTCTGTGATGGGGAAGTCGAGGTGGATCCCAGCCCTGATCAGCTTTCTGTGCCTTGCGTTGGTCGCCGTCGCTTGCGTGGCCACCAGCGGGAATGATCGCCGCGACGGCAGCGGCGGCGGGCCAGGGGAGACGGGCGCGCGCGGCGACATCGGAGACGGATCATACCGGGCCCCTCAGATTCCATCCGGACCTGCGATCGTCATCGCCCACGATGCGCCTTACTTTGCGTACAATAACAAGACGGCGCGGGCGAACAACAATCCGGACAACGCCCTGGTGCTCAATCAGGTGCTCGTAGACCCGTTCATTGTCGACGGGAACGGTGAGTTTCTTCTCAACTCTGACGTGATGCTGTCAGCCGAGCTGACTTCGAAGGATCCTCAGGTCGTCACGTACAAGATCAAGCCAAACGTCAAGTGGTCGGATGGTCAGCCGTGGAACTGCCGCGACTTCTACCTCGCCTGGCTCGCTGGCAGCGGCAAGTCACCGTATTTCACACCGGCGACAACGCGTGGACATGAGCGTGCCACGGCCGAGTGCCGTGACGCGAACACGTTCGTCGAGACCTACCAGTCGCCCTACGCCGACTGGCGACGAAACTATATTCACAACGCCATCCTTCCCGCCCACATCCTCGAGCGGGAGGCCGGGATCATCGACGTCACCGCGCTGACCGCGCAGTCGGCCCCGGTCGACCTGAAGAAGGCCGGTGACTTCTGGAACACCATGTGGACCGGTTTCAACGCCGCCACGATGCCAGGGTCGGGCCCCTATCGAATCGACAGCTCAACCCCGGGCGAGCAGACCGTGCTAATTCGCAACGAGGCCTGGGCAGGCAATCCTGCAGGCCCAGAGCGGATTGTTCTCACCTCCGTTGCTGACGGTGCGGCCGCGGTGCAGGGTTTACAGGACCAGCAGTTCAGTGTGGTGCAACTGACAGCCGACCCGCTGCTCGCGGATCGGCTGCGCGCACTGTCGGCCCAGGGCGTGATATTCGAAGCGCGGGGCGGGCCCACCGCCGAGCAGTTGGATCTCAATTCGACCAATGTGCTGTTTAAGGATCCTGTCGTCCGCACCGCTTTCGCGCAGTGTGTCGATCGCAACAAACTAGTCGACGAACTGGTCCGCGGTGTGCTCCCGGAGGCCCAACCACTGGGAAGTCTGACATTTCTTACGGACGATGAGGCCTATGATGATCTCTACTCAGACAAGATGGTCGCTGACTCGCAGAAAGCGCAGGTGACGCTGGAGCGCGCGGGTTGGGTGCTGGGGCAGGACGGGGTGTATTCGCGGGAAAGCCAGCGTCTGTCCTTCTCCATCAGTCACGACGCTTCGCCAAGCCATTCCCGGGAAGTGGAACTCATTCGGAAGCAATGCAGGCAGGCTGGAATGGAGATCACCGACGGTGCCGTTACCGGGAGTCTGGACGAGGTTCTTGCCCGCGGGCAGTTCGATGTTGCGCTGACGACGAGTTCGCGCGCTCCGCGGGTGTGGTCACTGGCCGACCGTTACGCGACCAGCGGCAGGTTCAACTACCAGAACTACACCAACCCAGAGCTCGACGCTGCGCTGAACGTGGCGAAGACGCAGTACGCCGAGTCCACCCAGGCAGCCGCCCTTCGGAAAGCCGATCAGCTCCTGGCCGACGACCTGGTATCGCTGCCCCTGTTCCAGGTTCCGATCATGTGGGCCTACACCAGCAACATCGACAGCGTCTACCGCCACGGTTCAACCGGCGTCACCTGGAACGCCAACGAGTGGAAGATGAACTAGCGCCCAGCGCGCACGCTACTACGTCAGGGCGTGTGGGCAGTGTCATCCGATGACGTAGTGGAAGAAGCGGTGGGCGTAGGGTCACCGGTCCATGGGGTCCATGAGGCGATCAGGGATACTGCGCACGAGCGCGCTCGTCGCGTGCGCCACCGTGGTGCTAGCGGCATGTGGTGGTGGCAGCGGTGGCGGTGGCGACACTCAGCGCCAGACCGGGTCAGCATTCGCCGCTTGCGAGTCGAACCCGAACACCTGCAACTCCGTCGAGCCCGGCGAGCTGAAGCAAGGTGGCCAGCTCACTTACGCCATCGAGAAGAACATCGCAAACTGGAACCTGCGGTCCAACGAGGGCAATGTGTTCGAGAACAGCCAGGTTCTCAAGGGGGTGCTCCCCTTCACATTCGTCACCCAGCCGGATCTGACGGTGGCGATGAATGATGATCTGCTCGAGTCAGCCAAAGTGACCAAACCCGATCCGCAGACCATCGTCTACAAGATCAAAGCCAGCGCTGTATGGTCCGATGGGACGCCGATCACTGCAGAAGACTTCGTCTATAACTGGAAAATCCAGAACGGACGTGACTGCCCGAACTGCGCCGCGTTCACCACCTCGGGTTACGACCAGGCGCAGTCGGTCGTCGGCAGCGACAACGGCAAGACGGTAACGGTGACGATGTCCAAGCCGTTCACCGACTGGAAGCAGCTGTGGGGTAGCGGCTCACCGATCTACCCTGCGCACATTGCCGCACAGCATGGAAACATCAAGACTCCCGAGGGACTGGGCGCGACGTTCACCTGGTTCGGCGCCAACGTGCCGAAGTACTCCGGTGGTCCTTTCCAGATCGATAACTTCCAGAACAACGAGTCTGTCACCCTGGTGCCCAACCCCAAGTGGTACGGGCAGGCCTCGAAGCTCGATCGGCTGATTTACCGGATCATCACCGATGCGGCACAAGAACCGACGGCACTGCAGAACCGGGAAGTCCAGGTTATCTACCCGCAGCCGCAGATCGACCTGGTACAGCAGGTGCGCAACATCCCGGGTGTCTCCTCCTTCATCGGGCTCGGGCTGACCTGGGAGCATTTCGACCTCAACTTGAACAACAGGTTTCTGGCTGACCCGGCACTGCGCACTGCCATGTTCACCGCGATCGACCGGCAGGCCATCATCGACAAGACCGTTGGCCAGTTCACCGACAAGGTTGCACCACTGAACAGCCATCATTTCGTTCCGCAGCAAAGCGGCTATGAGGACGTGGTCAGCGAGACCGGCCAGGGTTCCGGTGATCTAGCGAGGGCCAAGCAGATCCTCGCCGCCGCTGGTTACAAGATCGAGGGTGGGCAGCTCCGCACCGCAACCGGGCGGGTAGTGCCGCCGCTGCGGATCCGCTACACCGTCGGTAACCAGATCCGCCAGACCGAATGCGAGCTGTTCGCCCAGCAGGTCAAGCCGCTGGGCATCACCGTGCAGGTGGTCCCGACCGATGACCTCGGCGCCACCACATCCAACGGGGACTACGACATCGTGGTGTTCGCCTGGGTCGCCAGTCCCTTCCCTTACGGCGGTGCGGTGCAGCTGTGGACCACCGGGCAGGGAAACAACTTCGGCAACTACAGCAATCCCGACGTCGACCGCCTGATCGCCGCAGCCGCGAGCCAACCCGACGAGGCGCAGGCTAAGGAGATGCTCAATCAGGCGGACCGGCGGCTGACCCGCGACGCCTACGTGCTGCCGCTGTACCAAAAGCCGACATTCATCGCGCTGTACGACTCCATCGCCAACGTCCGCAACAACTCGTCGCTAGACGGCCCGCCTTACAACGTCGCAGAGTGGGGCTTGCGCGCGACCGGCTGATCGCACTCGGCGAGTCGCCCGTCGACCCGAAGTGGTCGATGGTGTGCTCGCCAGAAGATCTCCTCCAAGCAGGGAGGCGTCGATGCTCGTCTACGCAGTGCGCCGGATACTCGTCTCGGTGCCGATTCTGGTCATGGCGACGTTTGTCGTGTTCGTGATGGTGTCGCTGTCCGGTGACCCGCTGTCAGCGCTCAGGACCCGCAACCCGCCGCCACCGCCGCGCGCTCTCGAGCTCGAGGCCCAGCGGCTGCATCTCGATGAGCCGCTGCTGGCGCGTTACTGGCATTGGCTGACCGGGGTCCTCCAGGGTGACTTCGGCCCGTCGGTGCAATCCACCCAGGTGATCGGTCCCGAGCTGGCCGAGCGATTTCTCGTCACCTTCCGCCTCATCGCGGTGGCGATGCTGCTGGCGGTGGTGCTCGCCGTGATCGTCGGCGTGATCAGCGCCGTCAAGCAGTACTCCGGGATCGATTACACGTTCACCTTCTTGGGGTTCCTGTTTCTGGCCATGCCGTCGTTCTGGTTCGCGATCCTGCTCAAGGAAGCCGGCATCAGCTTCAATAACGCGGTCGGCAAACAGGTGCTGTTCACCATCGGTGACAGCTCCGTCTATGTCGAAGGTGGTACCTGGGCGGCGGTCACCGACATCGCCGGCCATATGATCCTGCCGACTATTTCGCTGGCTCTGCTGTCATTCGCAGCTTGGAGCCGTTTCCAGCGGGCGGCGATGCTCGAAGTGCTCAACAGTGACTATGTCCGGCTGGCCAGCGCCAAGGGGCTGCGGCGGACGACGGTGATGGCCCGGCATGCCTTGCGCACTGCGCTGATCCCGCTGGTGACCGTCACCGCGCTGGACCTCGGCGTGATAATTTCCGGGGCCATCGTCACCGAGACGGTGTATCAGTGGCGCGGGGCGGGCAGCTTTTTGCTCGAGTCGGTGGCACAGGATGACGTCTATGCCGTTGCGGGGTGGATGCTGATCGCCACGGCCTTCGTTATCTTGTTCAACCTGGCCGCTGATCTGCTCTACGCCGTC
Organism: Actinomycetota bacterium; assembly: GCA_030862405.1. Classification (GTDB taxonomy): domain Bacteria; phylum Actinomycetota; class Actinomycetes; order Mycobacteriales; family Pseudonocardiaceae. Next base: position 12,938 of record JALZDU010000042.1, read on the forward strand.
CTCGATCCGCGGATCCGTTATGCCTGAGCGGGAGTTCACCATTGCGCAGCGCAGCCAGGCGCAACTGGTCCTGCGCCGCTTCCGGCAACACCGGCTGGCCGTGGCCAGCCTGGTCGTGCTGCTGGCGCTCGTGCTGCTTGCTTTCATCGGTGGTTGGTTGTGGAAGTACTCGGTGACCGACTTCACCCCGGATGAGTCGCAGCCCCCCTCCTGGGATCATCCCTTCGGCACCGACGCAGCCGGACTCGACACGTTCGCCCTGGTGCTGCGCGGCACCCAGATCTCGATCGGGATCTCGGTGCTGGTCGCGATCTTCTCCACCGTCGTCGGAACCATCTGGGGTGCTACCGCGGGCTACTACCGGGGCGCTGTCGATACCGTGATGATGCGGATCACCGACCTCATCCTCGCTTTGCCGCTGCTGGCGGTCGCGGCAGTGCTGGGACACAACGTCGGAGGGAGCTGGTGGCTGATCGCGATGGTGATCGCCGGGCTGTACTGGGCCTACGTTGCCCGGGTTTCCCGCGGTGTGGTGCTGTCGCTGCGGGAGAAGGAATTCGTGGAGGCCGCCAGGGCCCTTGGCGCAAGCGACGCCAGGATCATTTTCCGGCATCTGGTGCCCAACGCACTGGGCTCGATCATCGTCAACGCCACTGTCCTGGTAGCCGTCGCCATCCTGGTCGAGACGGCGCTGTCCTACCTCGGATTCGGGGTGCGGCCCCCGGATACCTCGCTGGGACTGCTGGTCAGCCAGGCGCAGACGGCGATACAGACCCGGCCATGGCTGTTCTACTTCCCCGGCCTGTTCATCATCCTGATTGCGCTGACGATCAACTTCGTCGGCGACGGCCTGCGCGACGCCTTCGACCCCCAGCAGACGAGGCTACGCAGATGACCCCCTCCCCGACGTGTCCATCCCTGCCGTACCGCGTGTCGTCCTCAGGTGCACGGTGTGTCAGCCTCTGGTGTCCATCGTGACGTCCGAAACATCCAGTGGCGATGTAGTGCTCGACGTTGCGGACCTGAAGGTGGAGTTCCGCACCGACGAGGGGCGAGTGCAGGCCGTGCGCGGGGTGACCTTTCAGCTCCATCGGGGAGAGGTGCTCGGCATCGTCGGCGAGTCGGGCTCCGGCAAGTCGGTAACCTCGCTGGCTTCGATGGGTTTGCTGCCAGGCTCGGCTCAGGTATCCGGATCGGTGCGTTTCAGTAGTGGTTCCGGAGGCCGTTCGGGGGACACCGAGCTGCTAGGGGCGTCGGACTCCGAGCTAAGCAGGGTCCGCGGCCAAGGCATCGCGATGATCTTCCAGGATCCGATGACCTCGCTCAACCCGGTCTACACCGTCGGATACCAGATTGCCGAGGCGATCCGGGCGCATCAGGATGTCGCCCGCGACGCGGCTGCCAACCAGGCGGTGGAGCTGCTCGACCTGGTCAGTATTCCCAACCCCGCCGAGCGGGCTCGCAGCTACCCGCATGAGCTGTCGGGCGGGATGCGGCAACGGGTAGTGATCGCGATCGCGATGGCCAACCACCCTGAAGTGATCATCGCTGACGAGCCCACCACCGCCCTGGACGTGACCGTGCAGGCACAGATCATGGAGGCGCTGCGCACCGCGAAGGTGGAAACAGGAGCCGCCATGCTGCTCATCACCCACGACCTCGGCGTGATCGCCGGGCAAGCCGACCGCGTGCTGGTGATGTATGCCGGCAAGGTCGTCGAGGCCGGCACCGTCGAGGAGATCTTCTATACCCCACGGATGCCCTACACATTGGGCCTGCTGGGCAGCCAGCCTCGGCTTGACGTGGCAACCGAACGGCTGTACCCGATCCGCGGCGCGCCCCCTTCGGCGATCAACATGTCGCCAGGTTGCCCATTCGCTGCTCGCTGCCCGCTGGCCGCAGCGATCTGCGAGGCCGAGGAACCCCCGCTCGCATTGACGGGCACCGCCGGACACCTGTCGGCCTGCCACTTCAGCGACAAGCTGGAAGGTTTGGAGCCGGGGGACCTGTTCCGTCCCCTCTCCCGGGACACCGAATCATGACCGCCGACGTATGTGGTCCCGCGCAGCCGGTGCTGTCGGTGCGCAACCTCGTCAAGCACTTTCCGGTGCGCGGCCACGGCCTGGCGCGCCGCCTGGTCGGCGAGGTGCACGCGGTGTGCGACGTGTCGTTCGACCTGTACCCGCATGAAACGTTCGGGCTCGTCGGCGAGTCGGGCTGCGGCAAGACGACCACGGCACGGGTACTGCTCAACCTGCAACCCGCCACGGCTGGTCACGTTCATTACCAGGACACCGACCTGACCCGGCTACCCCGCAAGGCCATGCAACGCCTACGCCGCGAACTGCAGATCATCTTCCAGGATCCCTATGCCGCACTTGATCCGCGGCTGCCGGTGAACGAGATCGTTGCGGAGCCGCTGCGCATCCACGGCCTCTTCAGCCCGTCCGGACGCGAAGACGTGCGCGAATTGCTTGCGCTTGTCGGGCTCAATCCGGAGCACGGCAACCGGTACCCGCACGAGTTCTCCGGAGGTCAGCGCCAGCGGATCGGCATCGCACGGGCGCTGGCGCTACGGCCAAAGGTGCTCATTCTGGATGAGCCGGTGTCCGCGCTGGACGTCTCCATCCAGGCCGGGGTGCTGAACCTGCTGAAAGATCTGCAGGCGCAGCTGGGGCTGTCCTACCTGTTCGTGTCGCACGACCTTTCGGTGGTGCGACACGTGACCGACCGGATCGCCGTGATGTACCTGGGCCGCATCGTGGAGACCGCAACGGCCGAGGAGCTGTTCACCACGCCGGCGCATCCATACACCCAGGCCCTGATCTCGGCGATCCCCCTGCCCGATCCGCGCAAGGAGCGAGCCCGCCAGCGGATCATCCTCAACGGTGATGTGCCCAGCCCGGCGAACCCACCCTCGGGCTGCCGGTTCCGGACCCGTTGTCCCCTTTTCGCCGCGCAGCTCACCGACGGCCAACGCCAGCGCTGCATCACCGACATCCCGCCGCTGGTCGACCATGGCCACGGCCATCCCGCTGCTTGTCACTACGCGGATCTCTCATCCTCCTGCGCATCGAGGGGGCTCAGCGTGGCTATCGGCGACGGCTCACCCCGCTCAATGCGGGAGCCGGGAGTGAGCTCACCGTAGGCTTGGGGGAGTGTTGACACGCCCGCGGCGGCTGCTGGTGGTGCACGCGCATCCAGACGACGAGACGCTGTGGACCGGCGGCACGATTGCCCGCTATGTCGCTGCTGACGTCGCCGTGACGTTGGTGACCTGCACCCTCGGTGAGCAGGGCGAGATACTCGCCGCTGAGCTGCGCGACCTGGCTGCTGACCGTACTGACCAGCTCGGCGGTTACCGGGTGGCTGAGCTGCAGGCGGCCTGCGCCGCACTGGGAGTGACCGACCAGAGGTTCCTCGGTGGGATCGGCCGTTGGCGGGACTCCGGTATGGTCGTCGAGCCCGGTGCCAGGGCGAGCGTGCCGCCAGACCTGCACCCGCGGGCATTCGCCGCCGGGGTGCTCGGCGATCAGGTCGACGCGCTGGTGGAGGTGCTCGGGCAGGTGCGTCCGCAGGTTGTGGTGAGCTATGGCCCCGACGGCGGCTACGGCCACCCCGACCACGTCCGGGCCCACCAGGTGACGATGGCCGCGGCGGCGCGGATACCCGAGGTGACCCGGGTGTTCTGGGCGGTGCAGCCAACCTCAGCGGTGGCCGACGGGATCGCCGCGCTGCATGCGATGCCCGGGCTGCCCTTCCGCCTGCCCGAACCACACGGGCTGCCCGGCGTGGACGATACCGAGGTGACCACCCGGCTGGACGTCACCGCCTACCGCAGCGCTGTACTCGCCGCGATGCGAGCCCACCGCACCCAGGTCAGGGTGTGGGCTGAAGGCCCTCACCAGGCATTTGCGCTCGCCGACGGAGTGGCCCGACCGGTCTTTGACATCGAGTATCTCACGTTGGCGCACGGCCCGATCGACGGAGCGCATGACGACTTGTTCGGTGGGCTGCCCGATCCTGTCCTTTCATGAGCATGGCCGCGCGCATCACCCTGATGGTGCTGGTGTTCGACGCCGTGGCGCTGGCCGCGGTGGAACTGGCGTATCTCCCGTTGCGGCTAGGCGCGGTGCCGTTGCCGATCACGATCCTGCTCGCCGCGGTGAGCACGCCGTGGCTGGTGCGCAGCGCGGCGGAGCTGGGCGGGCCCCGGTCGGTGGCCGCGGTGCCGCTGGTGGTCTGGCTGCTTGCACTCGGTGTGCTCGGTGTCGCTGGACCGGGAGGTGACGTGCTGCTCCCCGCGGACTGGCGATCGGTGCTGCTGCTGGCCGGTGGCCTGTTCCCCGCCGCGGTGGTGCTGGGTCGTGAGCTGGCGGGTATACCGAGGACCGGGGCCGGTGGTGAGCTGCCGGTCACCGGAGATACTGTGCAGGTAGACGGCCCGTTTGGGTACCGCGAGTGAGGAGCAGGAGAACCCCCGTGACTTATGTGATCGCAGAGCCCTGCGTGGACGTCATGGACAAATCGTGCATCGAAGAATGTCCCGTGGATTGCATCTATGAGGGCGGTCGGATGCTTTACATCCAGCCCGATGAATGCGTTGACTGCGGGGCCTGTGAGCCCGTCTGCCCGGTCGAGGCCATCTACTACGAAGATGACGTTCCCGAGCAGTGGAAGGACTACACCAAGGCCAATGCCGACTTCTTCGCCGAACTGGGTTCTCCCGGCGGAGCCTCGAAGGTCGGCCAGGTCAACGACGATCCGCCAATGGTCGTCGGCCTGCCACCGCAGAACCAGGAGTGACCCGGGAATGAACCTGGGCGCGGCGCGCCTGGATCTCCCCGACTTCCCCTGGGACAGCCTAAACGGCGCGATCCGGCTAGCCGCGCAGTATCCAGGCGGTACCGTTGACCTGTCCGTCGGCACCCCGGTGGATCCGGTGCCCGACGTGGTACGGGCCGCGTTGCAGTCGGTGTCGGCATCTCCCGGCTACCCCAGCACGCACGGCACACCTGAGCTTCGCGAGGCCGCTGTCGCGTCGCTGGAGCGGCGTTATGGCGTGATTGGTGTGCCGGTCGATGCGGTGCTGCCGACCGTGGGTTCCAAGGAGTTGGTGGCCTGGCTGCCCACGCTGCTCGGGCTCGGTCCCGGGGATGTCGTCGCGCTGCCCGAACTGGCCTACCCGACCTACGAGGTCGGCGCGCGGTTGGCCGGGGCGACCGCGGTGCGGCTCGCTGATGGTGAACCTGCTGCACCGGGCACCCGGCTGCGCTGGTTGAACTCGCCAAGCAACCCCACCGGTGACGTAGCTCCTGCCGCAGTTCTCGCTGCTGCGGTGCGCCAGGCCAGGGAGATCGGTGCCGTGGTGGCCTCCGATGAGTGCTACCTCGCGTTGGGCTGGGAGCTAGCGCCGGTGTCTGCCTTGCATAGCCAGGTGTGTGGCGACGACCACAGCGGGGTGTTGGCGGTGCACTCGCTGTCCAAGTCGTCCAATCTGGCTGGCTACCGGGCCGGTTTCGTAGCCGGTGACCCCACACTGATCGCGCAGTTGCTCGCGGTCCGCAAGCATGCCGGGATGATCGTTCCCCGGCCGGTGCAGCAGGCGATGGTGGCCGCGCTGTCCGATGACGCACACGTCACCCAGCAGCGTGACCGATACGCCCGGCGCCGCGAGCTGCTACGGCCAGCGCTGGACCGGGTCGGGTTGCGGGTTGCGCGGTCCGAGGGTGGGCTGTACCTGTGGTGTACCGCCGGGCAGCCGTGTTGGGAGACCGTGGCACGGCTGGCCGAGGTCGGCGTTCTTGTCGCCCCCGGTGAGTTCTACGGTCCCTCCGGTGCGCGACACATCCGGGTCGGGCTGACCGCGTCCGACGAGCGGATCGATGCGGCGATCCACCGGCTGGCTCAGCTGCCGACGTGACGTCAGGCGGCTAGAGGCAGGACCTGCACTCGGTATTGGACCAGACTCCCATGCGGCCGGCCACGCTCGCCGCGTCGCCACCCGACTTGCCTCCTCGCGTTCCACCAGCCGCCCAGCGGCGAAGACAACGTCGAGGTCGACGACATCCCCCATCCCGTCCAGGAGCTCACCAACTCCGCCAACAAGGGTCGGCGGCCGAGCCGGCGCGCTTAGAGCGGTTTGGAGACTGCAGCAGCCAGCCGGCGCAGCAATGTGGTGTACCGGTTACTGCTCAGTGCCGCGAGCATCTCGGCGCGAGCGGTCTCACGATCGGCCACCAGCACCTCGATCAGGGTATCCACCGCAGCGTCGGACCGGGGCACCTAGATTGATCAGCTTGCCAGCTCACGAGGCCGGCGTGGAATACGAGTGGGGACGCTCACAGCCGTGGATCGTAGTGAAGGCGTGGGCCGAGAGGTCAGTCGTTGGCGTGCAGCGCGGCGTTGAGCTCGATACCGGTCTTAGCTGCCCGATGCACCGCCTGCACGATGCCGGTGACGGAGTCCCGGCGAAACAGCATCCCGTCGGCGCCGGACAGCTCGCGGGCCTTGACCACCACGCCATCCGGCAGTGTCACTTTCGTGCCTGCGGTGACGTAGAGTCCGGCTTCCACCACGCAGTCGTCACCCAGCGAGATCCCAATCCCGGCGTTGGCGCCGACCAGGCAACGCCGGCCGATCGAGATCTGCGCCTTGCCGCCGCCCGACAACGTCCCCATGATCGACGCACCGCCGCCTATATCGGAGTCGGCACCGACGACAACCCCGGCAGAGATCCGGCCCTCCACCATTGAGGTGCCGAGTGTACCTGCGTTGTAGTTGACGAATCCCTCATGCATCACCGTGGTGCCGGCAGCCAGGTGGGCACCCAGCCGCACCCGGTCCGCATCGCCGATCCGCACTCCCGATGGCACGACGTAGTCGACCATGCGGGGAAACTTGTCGACCCCGTACACGGTGACCGGACCAAGCCGGCGCATCCGCATCCGGGTGATCTCAAATCCCGGCACCGGGCACGGTCCGAAGCTGGTCCACACCACGTTGGACAGCAGTCCGAATACCCCGTCGAGGTTGATGCTGCGCGGAGTTACCAGGCGATGAGACAGCAGGTGCAAGCGTAGGTACACGTCGTGGGCGTCAACTGGTCTGGTGCGCAGGTCCGCCACCGTGGTGTGCACGGCCACCAGCTCAACGCCGCGTGCCGGGTCCGGTCCGAGCAGCGCGGCGAACTCCTCAGGCACTTCCTCCGGCGCTACATGCACGGTGCCAGCCGTGACATCTTCCGGGGCGTCCCGTGGCAGGCCCAGCAGCGGGTTCGGGAACCAGGTGTCGAGCACGGTCCCGTTGGGAGCGAGCGTGGCCAGCCCCAGGCCGTGTGCGGAATCGATCTGCGGGTCGTTCACGACTGGCCACGCTACCGTCACACCGTGAACCTGGACCTCATTGCTGATCCGGTGGAGCTGACCGCAGCGCTGGTGGACGTACCCAGCGTGTCGGGGCAGGAGGCGGCACTGGCCGATGCTGTGCAGGAGGCGCTGGCCGCTCAGGCACCGCACCTGCAGTTGCTGCGCTCCGGAAACACGGTGCTGGCACGCTCAGACCTGGGCCGCCCGCAGCGGATGCTGCTCGCCGGGCACCTGGACACCGTGCCGATCGCCGGCAACGTACCCAGCCGGTGCTCGGGCGGCCTGCTGTACGGCTGCGGCACCTCGGACATGAAGTCGGGTGACGCGATGATCCTGCATCTCGCGGCCACGGTGGCCGAACCGGTGCATGACCTGACTGTGGTGCTCTATGACTGCGAGGAGGTTGGAGCCGACCGCAACGGCTTGGGACGGATCGAGGCTGAGCATCCCGAGTGGCTGGTTGCCCAGCTGGCGATCCTGGCCGAGCCCACCAATGGTGCCGTCGAGGCGGGGTGCCAGGGCACCCTGCGGGTCACTGTGCGCACCGCCGGTCGCCGCGCTCACAGTGCACGGTCATGGTTAGGGGACAACGCGATCCACGCCGCAGGTGAGGTGCTGGACCGGCTCAGACGCTACCGGTCGCGAACCATCGAAATCGACGAGTGCACCTACCGGGAAGGGTTGCAGGCAGTGAGTATCTCCGGCGGAGTCGCCGGCAACGTAGTACCCGACGCCTGTGAGCTCGCGGTTAACTTCCGCTTCGCCCCGGACCGCTCGTTATCCGACGCGCACGCGCACGTCCGCGAGGTACTCGACGGGTTCGATCTCGAGTTCACCGACGGCGCTGCCGGTGCGCTACCGGGTCTGGATGCGCCGGCTGCCAGGGAGTTCCTGGCAGCCATCGGGGTTGCGCCGGTCGCGAAGTACGGCTGGACCGACGTATCGCGCTTTGCCGCGCGCGGGATCCCGGCGCTGAACTTCGGACCTGGTGATCCCAACCTTGCGCATACCCGTGAGGAACACGTCCGCACCGATCAGATCACCGCCTGCACCGGCGCGCTGCGCCGCTACCTCACCGGCTCGGGACATGGAGACATATCGCGGCAAAGAGACGGTCAATAGCCCCGATATGTCTCCATGTCGGGGCGGGACAGCGCGCGCAGGGTGGACGAGCTGGCTCAGTAGGGTGGGTGCCATGTCGGTGGACGGGTTAGGGGGCTCCAGCGGCAACGGTGGGCCCGAGGAGCACCCTCAGGAGAAGCAGCGTGGGCCGGTGCTGCTGCGGCGGGATCGTCGCCACGAGGCGACCACCACCGACCAGCGGCTGCTCGACTCGCGTGGCCCCAGCGACTGGGTACACACCGATCCGTGGCGGGTCTTGCGCATACAGGCCGAGTTTGTCGAGGGCTTCGGCGCGCTCGCCGAGCTGCCTCGCGCGGTCACCGTGTTCGGCTCGGCGCGCACTCAACGGGACCATCCCGAGTACGCCACCGGGCGCGAGTTGGGTGCCGCGCTTGCTGCCGCCGGCTTTGCGGTGATCACCGGCGGTGGCCCTGGCACCATGGAGGCGGTCAACCGTGGGGCCTCCGAGGCGGGCGGCTTGTCGGTGGGCCTGGGTATCGAGCTGCCCTTCGAACATGGCCTCAATCCCTGGGTCGACCTCGGGATCAACTTCCGCTACTTCTTCACTCGCAAGACCATGTTTATCAAGTACGCCCAGGCTTTCGTCTGCCTGCCCGGCGGCTTCGGCACCCTTGATGAGCTGTTCGAGGCTCTGACCCTGGTGCAGACCAAGAAGGTCACCAAGTTCCCCGTCGTCCTGCTAGGACGGGACTACTGGGGTGGGCTGTACTCGTGGCTAGCTGACACCGTGGTGGCTCAGGGCAAGCTCAACGAGGCGGAGTTCGGTCTGGTGCACCTCACCGATGACATTAATGACGCGGTGCGGCTGGTCGGCATCTCGTACCAAGCCTGGCAGGACACGCACTGACCGCGGTTCGGATCACGAAGGCTGCCTGTCGATCGAGCGGCGGTTGATAGCGGTTTGGGACAGCGACGAGGGGGGTTGGCCGTCCTTGAAGATGCACCAACGTGTCACGATCAGCACGTGGGTACGGTGCTGATCTATCTTGTCGTCGCCGTGGTGGTGGCGGCCGTGGTGTTCCTGATCGCCTCGCTGGCTTTCGGCCGGGGAGAGGACCTGGCGGCACTGCCGCCGGACGCTACCCCGACCTGGCTGCCAGAGGGACCGATTATCGGCGATGACGTGCGCGCCGTGCGGTTCGCCCAGGTAGTGCGCGGTTACCGGATGTCTGACGTGGATTGGGTTCTGCATCGAGCAGCGGCCGAGCTCGACACGCTGCGCTCCCGAGTTGCCGAGCTGGAGGCGCAGCAGTGAACCTGACCGCGCGGGTCGACGTGAATGCGCCGCCGGAAACGGTGTTCGCAGCCGCCACTGACTGGGAGCGCCAGGGCGAGTGGATTCTCGGTACCACCGTGCGGATCCGGCACGGTGATGGCCGCTCGGTCGGCTCAGAGGTGGAGGCAGTTACCGGAATACGGGGGATCGGGGTGACTGACCGCATGCAGATCACCGTGTGGGAGGCCCCGGCCCGCTGCGAGGTGCGGCACCTCGGTCGAGTGGTCCGCGGCACCGGCATCTTCGCGGTGCAGCCGCGTGGACACGGCGGTGCCACGTTTGAGTGGACCGAGCAGTTGGAGCTGCCGCTGGGTGCGGTGGGCAGGCTGGGCGCGACGCTGGTCTGGCCGGTCTTCGGGTGGGGCTTGCAGCGCTCGTTGGACCGTTTCGCCGACTTCTGCCAGGACTACTGCCAGTGACGGCCGAGGGTCCGATTGGCGCTGTCTCAGTGCCGGGTACCGACGGTCGGCTGCGCTGCCCGTGGGCGATCACCGCCGCCGACTACTGCGACTACCACGACACCGAGTGGGGGATGCCGGTACATGGCGAGGCCGCGTTGTTTGAGCGGCTCAGTCTGGAGGCGTTCCAGTCAGGACTGTCATGGTTGATGATCCTGCGCAAGCGAACCGCCTTCCGCCGCGCGTTCGTGGGCTTTGACCCTGCTGCGGTCGCCGCTTTCACCAGCGACGATGTGGCGCGCCTGCTGACCGATACAGCCATCGTCCGCAACCGGGCCAAGATCGAGGCAACGGTCCGCAACGCCAGGGCGGTCACCGAGCTCAATGACGACCTGGACGCCCTGCTGTGGTCCCACGCGCCTGACCCCACCGGACGGTTCATCCCGGGTACCACCGCCGACGTGCCCACCCGCACCCCGGAGTCTGAGGCGATGTCGCGCACCCTGCGACGTCGCGGTTTCGCCTTCGTGGGACCCATCACCTGCTATGCGCTCATGCAGGCCACCGGGATGGTCGACGACCATCTCGCCGGTTGCTTTCGCCGCACCGCAGGATGAGCTCCGGCGCTGGTGATCGCACGGTCCCAGGTGGACGGTGGGCTGCGCTGGCCCGAGATCATCGGTTGCTTTTCACGGCTCCGGGTCGATAAGGGAGAATGCAGGGGGTCACCGGTGTCGCGTGGCCACCCCGCGGTGACGAATGCACGGAGGGAGCACGCTATGGCGGCCATGAAGCCACGGACCGGCGACGGTCCCCTCGAGGTGACGAAGGAGGGACGGGGCATCGTGATGCGGGTCCCCCTCGAGGGCGGTGGACGCCTCGTCGTCGAGATGTCGGTGGACGAGGCGGACGAACTTGGCGAGGCATTACGAGCCGTCGTGGAGTGAAGGTCCGCATGCGGCGTCCGTCGTCCCGTGGCCTCGGTCGGCGCCGGTAAGGCGCGCGCTGGGGCCTCGCCACGAACCGATCCGGAGACATCAGTGCCCGCGACACCGAAGGTCCCCACCGCCCTGGCCGAGGTTCGGGTCCAGACGCGGCGTGGTCCCGGGGTGCCAGATGTCGTCCTGGTCGGGCATCCGCCACGTGACCAGCCGCCAGATGGAGGATCCCCAGCTGGGCATTCCTCCTCTGCACAGTCCACAGCGGACGATGGCCCACCGGTCTTGGGCCCCGGCGCTGGCACGCTCGGGGTGGACGAGCAGTGGCTGGCCCAGTACCGGGTGCGCGCCACCGCCGGCTCCGTGCACGTGGTGCCCCTATATAGGACGCAGCCCGATCACGGGTGGCTGGTGGGTACCGGGTGTGGCACGGCGCAGCACTGGCGGGCGGCCGGTGCTGCGCTGATCCGGGCCAGCTCGGCGCGAGTGGCGAGCGTTGCCGCGGCCGGGCGGCGGCCCCCACGCATCGTGCAGGTGCACCTGCCGCCCGGCACGACAGCCCACCAGGCGGCGGCACTGACGCTGGGCTGCGTGGTGGGCTCCCACAGCTACCGAGTCAGCAGCCAGGCCCGATCACCAGGGACGACCGCCGTGCGGCTGGTCGCGCCACCCGGGCAGCCACCGCAACCGCTGATCAGCGCGGTGGCCAGGGCACAGCTGCTGGCCCAGGCCACCGGCCTGGCCCGGGACCTCGCCAACACCCCGAGCGGACACAAGGACCCGGCTTGGCTCGCGGGCACCGCTGCCCGCTTGGCGGCCACCGTGCCCGGCCTGCGGGCCACGGTGCGTGACGAGCGCTGGCTGGCCGAGCACGGTTTCGGGGGAGTGGTTGCGGTCGGCGGTGGCTCGGCACGCCCGCCGCGGCTGCTTGAGCTGGCCTGGCGTCCTGCTGAGGTGACCCCAGAGACGACGGACACCGATGAGCATCTGGTGCTGGTCGGCAAGGGCATCACCTTCGATACCGGGGGGATCTCGATCAAGCCGGCCGACAACATGCACTTGATGCGCACGGACATGTCCGGAGGCGCCGCGGTGATCGCTGCGCTGCTGGCCGTCGGCCAGTTGAGGCTGCCGTTGCGTGTCACCGGGCTGGTGCCCTGTGCCGAGAACCATGTGTCCGGGTCGGCCTTGCGCCCGGGAGACGTGGTGCGGCACGTGGGCGGCACCACCACCGAGGTGGCCAACACCGACGCCGAGGGCCGGTTGGTACTCGCCGATACGCTGGCCCATGCGGTGCGCACGCTAGCGCCGACCGCACTGGTCGACGTAGCCACGCTGACCGGAGCGATGAAGGTATCTCTGGGGCTGCGTACTGGTGGGTTGTTCAGCACTGAACCCGGCCTCGCCGACCGCATCCGAGCCGCCGGTGAGATGGCCGGCGAGGACTGGTGGCCGATGCCGCTGGCCGCCGACCATGCCGACGAGGTCCGCTCCGATATCGCTGACCTCCGGCAGTGCCCTCCCGGCCCCGCGGGCATCACCGCCGCACTGTTCCTGCGAGAGTTCACCGCAGGGCTACCCTGGGCGCACCTGGACATCGCGGGTCCGGCCCGGGCCGAACAGGACTATGACGAGGTCAACGCGGGTGGCACCGGGTTCGCCGCCCGAACCCTCATCGAACTGGCCTGCTCGTTCACCGGCTACGCTCCGCGCTGATGACAACTCCGTCAGCCTGCACCGGTCGGGTCGTGATCACCGGGGGAGCAGGTTTCGTCGGTCGTGCCGCAGTC
>JALZDU010000044.1 GCA_030862405.1 Actinomycetota bacterium
TAGACCGTTCCTCAACCTCCTGTGTTCTTTGTGCACCCCGTTGGTGTTGGCAGAGCCGCTGTGCAGGGGCATCTCGAACGGGCGGCGATAGGTCGGTACACCTCCTTGGTAGCAGCAACGGCGGTCCGAGCGGACGAACCTTCGCCATCCTGCGTAATGGAAGTAGGGCTGGCCTGGCATCCGGTTGGGCGACGATGCGAGGCGATCGTGCAGCGGAATGGTGCCCACAAGCTGTCGTATACCAGCCGCGATGGTGGACAATCTTGGCATGGCTCAGGGCAGGGGTGTGCCGCAGATTGACCAAGCGCTGGAAGCCGTGGTCGGGGCGATCGACGCTCTCACTGAGCCCCAGGACGGCGGCCCCGGTGTCGTGCTCACGCTGGGTGGCCTGGTCATCAGCGGAACGATCATTCCCGCCTGGCAGTGGTTTCATGAGGTTGAGCACTCCGCCCGTGCCGCGTTCGTCGTGCATGTTGGAGGGTCCATCGACGACGAGCACGGTGGTTGGGCCAGGCTATTCAAGGGTGCTGGCGAGTCAGCGGCGAAGGACCACGCCGAGCGTCAGGCCGCGCGAGAGGCGACCGAGGGCCTCCCGGACCGCTACCAGCATCTTGTGGCCCAACAGGATCAGACCGTCTACATCCACTTGACCGAGGCCCGGATAGTGGCTGCCGGCGTCAGTCCGCTGCCTGCTGCCGGGATGCACTGGCGAGGACGGCTCACAGAGATTTCCGGGTGGTCCTTCGGCCATCTTGGCGCTGAGCCGCCCACCGCTCCGACGCAAGACGTCGACCACTACATGTAGGCGTTGGCGCGGCGTCGTGAAGTTGCGGCTTTGTTTGCCCAGATAACTCCTCCTCACCGACCCTGCCGCAGCGGGCATAGTGGATCAGGGTGGCCAGGCCTCGCGGTCGTCGCAGGCCGGTGAGTGGTCAGGGCGTCGGGCTGTCGGTCCGGCGACTGCGGGTCGATCCCTCGGCGTATCCGAGAACTGCGACGAAGTCACTCGCCAAGTCTGCGTGATCCGATGGGTGCACACTCCTCGCAGAGCAGCACCATGCCGGCCACCTTGTGCAAGGCCATGTACCTCTCGGCGGTCATGAAGGTGTCGTCCTCGCGGGGTAGCTGCACCTCCCGTTCGCGTCCGCATTTCTCACACGTGACATCCATTGGGGAGGTTCAGAGCTCGTCGTCATATTCGCATCGTTTCAGAACTTGGCGCGGCGACGTGACCCCTGGCCACGACTGTCCATCCCCCGAGCACGCCGTCCAGCGAGCCGATCCCTTGCATGCCCGACGTACTGAAGTGCCACCGCGGAGGCCGCCGGCGCATGGCCATAGGCAGCTCACCGGAGTCAAGGCTAGCTCCACGAAGAGCGCAGTGGGCTGCGTGCCAGCCAGTCCCTGATCTGCGAGAAGCTCTGGCCCAGCTGGACCTGAAACGCTGGCAGCCCGGCCAGGAAGGCCACCACCAGCCCGTAGAGCACCCCACCCAGCACAGCGAGCCCACCCACCACGACCACTGCAGTGGCTAGGGCGACCAACACCGGAAAACGTCGATCCGGATCCGTCATGACGATATGAAACGGCGCTGTTGCGTTAGCGGGAAAGTGGACACGGTCGACCACGGCCGTGTGCTGTTCAGATGGCGATAGCGAGTTCGGTAAAGACTGCGGGGAGCTGGTGAGTCGGGTCGAGATCGACGGCCAGTTCATAGAGACCGCGGCGCAGATTCTGGACGATCGCATGTCCTGTACAGATCACTCGGGCTGAGCGAAGCCGTTTGAGACCACGCATCGGCCGCAGCCGGGACTTCAGGCGGCCGTGATCAGCCTCGACCGCGTTGTTCGCATACTGTTCGGTGACATGACAGGCCGAGGGCAGCAGCTCATCGAGCACTCGCGGATACGCCGGAGCCCGGTCGGTGCTCACCTCGGTCGGTCGTGGACCGTGGTCGAGGGCATGGGTGAAGAATCGGCGAGTGGCCGCGAGATCCCGGTTCTGCGCGACGAGGACGTCGATGACCTGGCCGAACTGGTCGATCGCCCGGTACAGATAGACCCACCGTCCGGCGACTTTGACATAAGTTTCGTCGACGAACCACGGATCACCGGGGGCATGGCGGCAGGGACGGACCGCATCGATCAGCAGTGGAGCGAACCGCTGCACCCACCGGTACACACTCACGTGATCGACCTCGATGCTCCGCTCGGCCAGCAGCTCCTCCACATCACGGTAGGACTGTGCCGAAGCGCAGGTACCACCGGACCGCCAAGGTGATCACCTCCGGCGGGAACCGAAACCCGGCGAAGTCCGATCTCGGCGCGGACACTCGGACAGGGCGACGACGCATCAACCCAGCCTGCCTGCTTGCGATGATCGCCGATGCAACAGTGCCGTCGAGGGTCGCTTACCCGGCCCGAGTACAGCGCACCGTGTCCGGGCGTGAGTAGCCCCTCGAAAACCTCGCGGTGTCCACAGATGGTCCACAAATGGTCCCCCTACCCCGCAGCCTAGATCGACAACGCGGCCACCACATGGGATAAGAAAAGCCCACTGACCTGGGGTAATTGCCAGGAACAGCGGGCTTCGATCGGCCGTCGGGACGACAGGATTTGAACCTGCGACCCCTTGACCCCCAGGCACGGACAATGGGTCTGGCGGGGTCGGACGGAGTCGAACGGGGAGCCTCTCACCAGCAAAATCACCCTAACTGAGTCGCGGACCGTCGGAGGGAGTTTGACGACATTGGCTCCCCGGATTGGCTCCCATCGCTCCTCGTGGGCGGGAGAGGCAAGCCCCATGGCACCATCAAAGATGAAGGTCATGGCGCTCCGGTCATCGCAACCGCTGCGCCGAGATCACTGGCCACCTGCGACCCCGCGCCAGGCAACCATAATTGATCGACACCACATTTGGTGTCAGCCCCCGTACTTGGCAGCGAGTCCCGCCCCGGGCTAAGGCCAGCGCACGGGTGGTGGCTCAGGCGCGGGTCAGCGAGTCGCGCTCCAGGAAGCTGCCGGATTGGTGGGCCCAGAAC
>JALZDU010000050.1 GCA_030862405.1 Actinomycetota bacterium
GCCTACAGCAGATCCCAGAGATCGTCTGCAGATTCTTCCGGGATCTATACACAGCGCATCACCTATACGTAGCACACAGTCCAGTAACCGTGTTCTAATTAGTAACGGTGTGTTCTAAATTAGTAACGGTGTGGCGTCCGACCAATCTGCGCAATCGTTGCGCTCGAAGCTCGGCACCCGGTGTGTTCCTGCACACCACCCGTCATCATCGGAGGATTTGTCGTTGTCCCACCTCTTGGACCGCTCGCCGCGTCAGGACAAGAGCAATCGCGGCGGCGAGGGGGTACAGAGAACCCATAACCGGCAGCAGCGAGCCCCTCAGCAAAAAAATCTGCAGGCCGGCGAAGATCGGAAGCGATGCCCATAGCGCTCCACCCCCCACACGGCAGGTCGCCTCCAGCCGTGCCGAGCCGAAGCCGTAAATAATGAATAGGATAGCGACGCCTGGTAGGCCAAAGTCAACCTGGGCTTCCGTCCAGAGGGCAGACGCCCGGTTATACCTCGGGTCTATGAGGGAGCCGGTGTCCTCCGGCTTCTCTTCCCACACCTTGCGTGGCACGAAGCCTAGCAGAGCACCAAGCACCTGCATGCCGTTGGTGTGATCCGCCCGCTCAACGTAGCGTACACCATTCAAAACGGTCTGGAAGGCCGAGTACGAGCCGTCGGAGACGATGCCGGCTTGAGGACCGGAAGCATCGAAGGTAGCGCCTCCAGTCCTCCGGAATGCGTCAAGTGAAGTGAATGCGAAGAGCAGCATCACGAGGCTGCCGACTGCGAGCAGCCGCTTGCCTCGAATCTTTGAGAATGGCACGTAGATTGACACGAGCGAGATGGCGATCATCCCGAACCACGCGCGCGCGTTGCTGAATGGGTTATTGACCACGGCGTTCGCCACTATCAGCGCTGTCAGCAGCGCCCGATCAGCCAACCCTCCCAATGGCGTTGTTTTCTGCCACAGCTGATGATGACGCATGAAGAGGGTTGCGAAGAGTGCGATGAAGACAGGAATTTTCACGGCGCGTGCGAACAAGGTGACAAAGCTCTTGTCTTCCAGTGCGTAACGCTGGGGACCGATTGAACCGGTGCCGATGAGCGCGGATCCTGCGGCGTCGCGGCTGTCGAAGAACGGCGACAACCCTGCCCGGGCCACGACCAGCACCACCATCACCAAGCCGAAGATGCCCAGCGTCCGTACCCACTGCTGAGAGAACGACCACTTGGTGTGGTGTACCGCAGAGATCGTGACGTGCTCGCGTCTCGATCCCAGAAACTGACCAGTCTCATAGGCGATCATCCCTAGGAGAATCGCCGCGAGCCCCTCCGCCACAACCCACTGGGGATAGGAGAGCTGGTCGAGGGGGTATACACCGACGACCAGCTGCGCCAGAGAGGCGATGCCCAAAAACACGTACACGAAGACGTGAAAAGTGATCGCGAGGACATTTGTACGACCAGTGCTGATGGCCTGCGCCAGGCGCGCCGAACTGATTAGCACTATAGTGTAGCCGAGGAGGATGTTCAGTGTGCTCGCCTCACTGTCCTGCCACCGGACCAGCACCAACGGGCACAGGCCTGCGAGGAACAAGAAACTGACTACGCCTAACGTGTAGTCAGCTAACTGGAGATGCTCGGTGGTCTCACTTGCGACGAGCGGACGATCTTTAGGCCGCGTCATGACCAAGGCGGGGATGTAGCGGCTGCTGGGGTCACTTCCCTACAGTACCGCCTGCCGCACGATACGAGCAATTCCTGAAGTCTCCATGGACCGGGTCCAGAGCAATGCTTGAAACCTAATAGCACTGCACGGCGCCGGATGACCCCTCCTTGAAACCCGGAGCCAGGACTCCCCCCCACAGGCGGTGGGCTCCGGTGCCGTGCCTCGGCGTGGCGTCGTGCTACTGGCCCCTCGGGCCTGCATGATCATGGTTCGAGCCGTCCGCACGGTGTCTTCTCCTTGGAACGCGAGCCCCCGAGCTCTGTCCAGAGACTGAAGTCCGTGCGGTGAGCTGGGGTCATGAACTGCTCATCGGATGTCGGGCCATCGAGCCCTGCTATTAGGGCGCTGCATGCCCCCGCGCAGGCTCACACGCTGGGCAAACGGGAATCAGGGAGGTTCGGTTGACGATCACGTGCGGCATCGACTGGGCGGAGGACCACCACGATGTGGCGCTGGTGGACGGGTCCGGGAAGCTGGTAGCCAAGCGGCGCATCAGCGACGACGCCGAGGGCCACCGGCGACTGCTCGAGCTGCTGGTCGAGGCGGGTGACACCGCGCAGGACCCGATCCCGGTTGCGATCGAGACCGCGCGCGGGCTACTCATCTCGTGCCTGCGCACCACCGGGCGCAAGGTGTACTCGATCAACCCGATGGCGGTGGCCCGCTATCGGGAGCGCCACCGGGTCGCGC
Source organism: Actinomycetota bacterium (assembly GCA_030862405.1). GTDB lineage: Bacteria > Actinomycetota > Actinomycetes > Mycobacteriales > Pseudonocardiaceae. Next base: position 2,408 of record JALZDU010000050.1, read on the forward strand.
GGGCGAAGTCCGATCATGCGGATGCGATGGCGCTGGCCAACATCTTGCGCACCGACGCCGAGATGCACCGGCCGTTGCCGGCCGATACGGAGCTGGTCGCGGCGATCGCCGTGCTGGCCCGCGCGCAGCAGGACGCCGTGTGGAACCGCGGACAGCTGTCCAATCAGCTGCGCTCGCACCTCAAGCAGTACTTCCCCGCCGCGCTCGCAGCGTTCCAGGTCCGCGGCATCGGACTCGATTCACGGGAGGCCCGTGCGGTGCTTGCCAGCACACCGGATCCGAGCACCGCCGCGAAGCTCACCCCAGCCCGGCTCCGCGCGGTCCTGCGCAAGTCCGGCCGTCAGCGCAACATCGACGCCTGGGCCGACCGGCTGCGCGGCATCTTCACCCCCGAGTGCCTGCATCAGCTACCACTCATCGAGGCGGCCATGGGACGCCAGACCCAGGCGCTGGTCCTGCAGCTCGACGCCGCCTGTCGCGCCGCGGACGACCTCGCCGCCGCCACCGCCGAGGCGTTCGCCCAACACCCCGACGCGGACATCGTCACCAGCTTCCCCGGTATCGGCCCGCTCACCGGCGCCCGGGTGCTCGGCGAGATCGGCGACGACCGCTCCCGGTTCCGCGACGCCCGCGGCTTGAAGTCCTATGCCGGATCCGCGCCGATCACCGTCGCCTCCGGCAAAAGCCTGGTCGTGCACCACCGCAAGGTCAAGAACCAGCGGCTCGCCGCCGTCGGCTACGTGTGGATCTTCGGCGCGCTCCCCTCACCACAGGTCAAAGAGCACTACGACCGCCGCCGCGCGGCCGGCGACAAGCACGCCGCGGCGATGCGCAACCTGTTCAACCGGCTCCTCGGCTGCCTCTACCACTGCCTGCAGACCGGCCAGCTCTTCGACCCG
>JALZDU010000060.1 GCA_030862405.1 Actinomycetota bacterium
GAGGAAGCGCGGACTGTAAAGCGGCGATCGCAATATTCATGCACATCGCGACACATCTCCATAAGGCCAGGTCGCAGCTGCACGGAAGCCTCACGCTTTTGCTTGACGCTGACGAGCATACGGGTAACTTCGGGGGAGCAAAACGATATTTCGGAGCACCCGATGCACCCCGCGACGTCCTCGGTGTCATGATTGGATACCCCGGTACGGACGAACTCGTCATTGGTGGGCGAGGATTCCTACGTGCAGAAATAACAGCACGAGGCGAAGCAGGTCACACCGGCAGCCAACACGCCGTGCGTAGTTCACCGGGAAGATGAGGGGATAGTGCTCGGCATTGACGCCAAGCCGCCCTATCTGCTGCGTCGCCAACAGCCGGTAGCATTCATCGGCGCTAAGGACTTGCAGCTCGCGGCCGTGTTCGTCTGCGGTCATCAACAGCCTTCCGTCGAAGGACTACGCTGACGTCATTCTTCCATGGGTCGGGAGCTTCAATCTCCTGGCGCAGCTTCGGTATGAGGAGTTCGACGGTCCCCCGGTCGCCGTCTACCCGGATGCGTTGGCCGCGTACCGGCCGACACTGCACCCCGCGCGGGGAGGGCGGGATGCGGACCGAGGCCTGGTCTGCCCGAAGATGGGCCGATGGACGTCAACGAGGTGCTGCTGCCGGGTGTTGGGTTGCGTTATGAGTTCAGTACCGCAGCGGGCGTCCGGGTTGGGATCATCGCCGAGCGCAGCGGTGACTTCGAGTTCGTCACCTACCCCCCGGCTGACCCTGATGAGTCCCAACCTTTGTTGCGGCTGACTCGCACCGAGGCGGACACCGTCGCGGAAATCCTCGGCGCGCCCCGCATCGCCGAGCGGTTCGCCGACCTGACCCGCGAGATACCCGGGCTAAGCGCCGGGCAGATCGAGGTCGAGCCGGATTCGGCCTACGTCGACCGTCCGCTCAGTGACACCAGGGCCCGCACCCGCACAGGGGCGTCCATCGTGGCGATCGTGCGTGGCGACGACGTGATCGCTTCGCCGACACCGGATGAGGTCCTGCGCGCGGGTGACGTCTTGGTCGTCATCGGTACCCTCGAGGGCATCGCGGCGGTCGGCCGCATTGTCCATACCTAGCCGATGCATACCTCGGTTGCCCTGCTGCTGGAGCTGGGCATCCTCCTGACCGTGCTGGGCGCGCTGGGGACACTGGCCCGTCGCATCGCGCTGTCACCGGTCCCGCTGTATCTACTGGCGGGTCTGGCTCTTGGACAGGGGGGCATCGCACCGGTGCCCGCGGCTGGCACGTTCGTTGAGATCGGTGCGTCGATCGGCGTCGTGCTGCTGCTGCTGACCCTGGGGCTGGAGTTCTCGATGGGCGAGTTCGCCCACAGCCTGCGCCGGCACCTGCCCTCCGCGGGGGTCGACGTGGTCCTCAACGCGGTACCGGGAGCAGTCGCCGGCTGGCTGCTCGGGCTGGAGCCAGTCGGCATTCTGGCCCTGGCCGGGGCGACCTGGATCTCCTCCTCGGGAATCATCGCCCGGCTGCTCGCTGATCTGCACCGGCTGGGCAACCGAGAGACCCCATCTGTGCTGTCCGTGCTTGTACTCGAAGACTTCGCGATGGCGGCGTACCTGCCATTGCTGGCTGTATTGGCCTCCGGCGGCACCTGGTGGCAAGCCGCGCTCGGGGTGCTCGTCGGCGTCGGCGCCGTACTCCTCGCGTTTCTGGCCTCCCAACGGTGGGGGCACCTGGTCAGCCGGCTGTTGTCACATCCAGAACCCGAGCAGCTCATGCTCCGAATCCTCGGGGCCACGCTGGTGGTCGCCGCGCTGGCCGAGTTCGTCAACGCCTCGGCCGCGGTCGGGGCGTTTTTGGTCGGACTCACCCTGGCCGGCGAGGTGGCCGACCGGGCCCGCGCGGTGCTCAGCCCGCTGCGGGATCTGTTCGCCGCGGCCTTCTTCGTGGCCATCGGACTGTCAGTAGACCCCCGCACCCTGCTGCCACTGCTGCCCGCCGCACTCGCGCTGGCGGCGGTCACCGCGGTCACGAAGGTCGCCACCGGCGCTTACGCCGCCTCCCGCGACACAGTGGGACGGCGCGGCCAGCTGCGTGCTGGCACCGTCCTGATCGCCCGCGGCGAGTTCTCCATCATCATCATCGGGCTGGCCGGCACCGCGGTTCCTGGACTCGGCGCGCTGGTCACCGCATACGTCTTCGCGCTAGCCATCACCGGGCCGCTGATAACCCGCCTAGTAAGTACGGCCGCCCCCGCCCGAGCGGCAGCAGCGTAATGGGGCCGTGCTTGGACCGCGGGGTGTGCTGTACCACCATTACGGACTTGACACCGCTGGGCTGATCCGGTCCCGTCGAGACGTCCGATGTCTATGGGGACCGTGCCCTCGCCGGGCGGGCAGGTCTCCGAGATGGCTGCCACGAGCACCGCTGTGGCTTGGCCGGGTTGGCCGGGGTGTGGCATCTCCTCGACCTCCCTGAGGGCTACCACAAGGCAGCCCGGGGGCAGAGCCAGAGGACGCACGCACCGGTTGTATTGAGGGCTGCCCCCGGGCTGCCGTGTGGTCGGGCTAGCGCCAGGTCGACGAGATGCCACACAGCCCCCAGCGTGCAAGATCATCAATCATCCCACTGCCCCTTGAGGGCATGGTCGAAAAAGCACCTGACCAAGAATCAGGTGCTCGGCGAGCAGACACACAGTCGGAGAGCCCGCGGCTCAAGATCCCCCCTGGCCTACATCAGTTACTACATCAACGGCTACGGACGACCATGAACGTCCTCGGACCTGGACCGGAAGATGAGGCACGACCCTGGACAACCAGCAGGTAGTTGCGGGGTGCTGCCTGTGACTACGGATCCGAAGGTTTGGGGTTCGAGTCCCTTCGGGCGCGCCACCGCCACACCACCTCTGACAGGAATTCTATCCAGTTCAAGATTGATTTCTCTGACGAAAACGATCTTTGGCCACGAGTTTCCCGGCTGTCCCGACGAACGTGACACTTGCGCTGAAAGCCGCGGGTGGTTGTCCGGCGTCATTCGGCGGACTCAGGACACGAGGCGGAGCGTCAATGGGTACAGGTACTCCGCACCGTTCGAGGCGCGGACCGTCGCGGTGATCACGCAGACCAAGTAAAAGATGCCGTAGACCACGATCAGCACGAATCCGATCAGGACAAACATCAGCACGAAGCAGACAACGATGTAGATCAGCGCGTTGATCTGGAAGTTCAGAGACTCGACAGCGTGGCGGCGTATGTATGGCGAGCGGCCGCCCTTGGTCAGCAGCACGAGGAGCGGCGCGATCAGACCAAGTGCCAACCACGCCGCGACCAGGCTGCCGATGTGGGCCGCCATTGCCCAGTTGCGTTCCTCGGTGGAGGCGCTGACGTGGCCACCGGCGGGAGATGGCCACGAGCCGGTGTCGGGTGGGGGCGGGTCGGAGGTCACCGGTCCAGTAAAGCAGCCAGGCCCGACAAGGGGCAGGAATCACCACATCGGCAAAGACTTCACCCCTACTTCAAGATCATGCCGTCTGCATGCCGTGAGGCGTCGGCGAAGCGCGACTACTGCTGACAAACACTGAGCACTATCCGCGCAGTCAACGCGGGTGCAGGCGATTCAGCACGAGGCCCCAGCCGACCAGCCACTAGAACCGGTAGTTCAGTGAAGTCTCCTCGCGGGCCATCGGCGGGCAGCCGCTACATCTCGTGGCCAACACGGCAGGAGCAGGTGCGGTTGGGACACTTTTCGGTCACTAAACACACCCAGACAACACCGTAGGATCACAAATAACCAGCGTTTGCAAGCGAAAACGTCAGCTAGCCGTGCTATCCACTAACGACCACTACCACAGTCTAAGAATCCTTGGTTCTGGGACTAAACGCCGCCAGCCGCATGCCGAGGTCGAGTTTGGCGGCCTCAGCGCGGACCCGGAGGGCATCTCTTTGCTAGTCGAGGTAGTCGCGAAGCGCCTGGGAACGGGAGGGGTGGCGCAGCTTGGCCAGCGTCTTGGTTTCAATCTGCCGGATGCGTTCTCGGGTGACGCCGTGGAGGTGGCCGATCTCATCGAGGGTGCGTGGTGGGCCGTCGGTGAGTCCAAATCGCAGCTGGATAATGCTGGCCTCCCGCTCGGATAGGGTGGCCAGCACGGCCCGGAGGTGGTCCTGTAGCAGCCTGTATGTGACCGCGTCCACGGCGACCACGGCCTGGGTGTCTTCAATGAAGTCGCCGAGCTGGGAGTCGCCTTCGTCGCCGATGGTTTGGTCCAGCGAGATGGGTTCTTGAGCGTAGTGCTGGAATTCCAGCACCTTCCCCGGGGTGATGCCCGTCTCCCTGGCGAGTTCCTCGGGGGTGGCGTCGCGGCCTAAATCCAGGATCAGTTTGCGCTGGACGCTGCCCAGTGTGTTGATCACCTCCATAATGTGCACCGGGATGCGGATGGTGCGTGCCTGATCGCCCATCGCTCGGGTGATGGCTTGCCGGATCCACCAGGTGGCGTAGGTGGAGAACTTAAATCCCTTGGTGTAGTCGAACTTCTCCACCGCCCGGATCAGACCTACGTTGCCCTCCTGGATCAGGTCTAGAAATGGCATACCGCGGCCGGTGTAACGCTTGGCCAGCGAGACGACCAG
>JALZDU010000071.1 GCA_030862405.1 Actinomycetota bacterium
GGCGCGCTCCCGGAACCCGCCGAACATGGTGTCGAAGGCCTGCACGAACGCCGAGGCGTCAGCCAGCAGCTGCCCGCCGAGAATTGCCGACACCGCCCTGGCGAACAGCCCGAATCCGGCGCCCACCAGCCGGCGTACGCCGCGCCCACCGGCCCGTACTGGTCCGGACAGCAGCCGGATCATCCGCCCGTCCAGGAACGACGAGAGGCGCTGCGGGGCGTCCAGGAAATCCAGCGCAGACCGTGAGGGTGGGGTATCGACCACGACGAGGTCCCAGGTACCCGCCCCCACCAGCTGCCCAAGCTTTTCCATTGCCATGTACTCCTGCGTGCCGGAGAACGACGAGGAAATGGTCTGGTAGAAGGGATTGGCTATGATCTGGACGGCCCGCTCGGGGCTGGCATGTGCCTGCACCATCTCGTCGAAGGTGCGCCGCATGTCCAGCATCATCGCGTGCAGCTGCCCGCCTGACGCCTCGATCTCCTCGGTCGGTGCCACCCGGCGGGGGTTATTGGTCAGCTCCCGCAGCCCCAGCGATTGCGCCAGCCGTCGCGCGGGATCGATGGTGAGCACCACCACTGACCGGCCGCGTTCGGCTGCGCGCAGTGCGAGCGCCGCGGCCGTCGTCGTCTTGCCCACCCCACCTGCGCCGCAGCACACCACCACGCGGGTGGAGCGATGATCGAGCAGCGCGTCGATGTCCAGCGACGGTGGCGTCATCGCGCTCCCTGTGCGCGCAACACTTCGGCGAGCTCGTAAATACCTCCGAGGTCGACCCCGTCCACCCCGACTTCGGTGAGTTCGGGCAGCTCGATCAGCGGCATGCCGGCATCCGCCAGCTTGACGCGAGCCTGCTGCTCGGCATCCACCCGGACCGCATGTTCCACGGTCTCGGCGACCAGGCCGTCGAGCACGGCCGGCTCCAGGTCCAGGCTGGCGGCCAGCAATCCGGCGCGGATCCGGTCGGCATCGACCCGGCCGTTGGCTGCGGCGTTCACCGATCGGTCGGTCAGCCGGGGTGGCCGAGCTCGGTTGACCAGCACGGCACCTGGGCGCAAGTCCGCCAGATCCAGCTCTGCCACGGTCTCCAAGGTCTCGGCCACCGGCAGGTCCTCGAGCAGGGTGACCACGTGAACCGCGGTGTCCGCCGAGTGCAGCAGCCGCACCACCCCTTCGCTCTGGCTGTGGATCGGGCCCGCCTTTGCCAGGTCGGCCATCGCCCTGGTGACGTCGAGGAACTTCACCACCCGCCCGGTCGGCGGGGCATCCAGCACCACCGCGTCGTAAGTATGGATGCCCTTGTTGGCGCGCGTGGTCGCCTCCTTGACCTTGCCGGTGAGCAGCACATCCCGCAGCCCAGGCGCCAGCGTCGTGGCGAATTCGATCGCGCCCATCCGGCGCAGGGTCCGGCCCGCGAAACCCAAGTTGTAGAACATCGAGAAGTACTCCAGGAGCGCCTCCTCGGCGTCCACCGCCAGGGCCCGGACCTCGCCGCCGCCGGGGGCGACCGCGATGCGCCGCTCCTGATAAGGCAGCGGGGGTGTGTCGAAGAGGTGTGCGATGCCCTGCCGCCCTTCGACTTCTACCAGCAGCGTTCGCCCGCCTCCGGTGGCCAGCGCCACGGCCAGCGCGGCGGCCACCGTTGTCTTGCCGGTCCCACCCTTGCCGGTGACGACATGCAGGCGGGCCCGCGTCAGCTCCTCGGGCCACATGCCGCGAGCCTAGGCTCGCGGCTCGTGAGTGAGTAACAGTGTTCCAGCACCGAATACCACTCACGGGTTATGGGGAAGCACGCGCTAGCGTGCTTTCCCATGGCAACCTGGGAGTACGCGACTGTGCCGCTGTTGACGCACGCCACCAAGCAGATCCTTGACCAATGGGGCGCGGATGGTTGGGAGCTGGTCACCGTGATGCCTGGCCCGACCGGTGAACAGCTGGTGGCATATCTCAAACGCCCGAAGTGAGTTGGCTACGCCGGCTCGACGAGCTCGGGTTGGCGTTGCCACCGGTGCCGACCCCAGCCGGGGTGTACCTGCCCGCCGTTCGTAGTGGATCGCTGGTGTTCACCGCCGGGCAGGTCCCGCTGGTCGATGGCGCGATGGTGGCCACTGGCAAGCTCGGCGCCGAGATCGACACCGAGCGCGGTAAGCAGCTGGCCCGCACTTGCGTGCTTAACGCGCTGGCCGCGGTGGACAGCGTGGTCGGGCTTGACGCGGTGGTCCGGGTGGTGAAGCTGGTCGGGTTCGTGGCTTCGGCGCCCGGGTTCACCGCGCAGCCTGCCGTGGTCAACGGTGCCTCCGAGCTGCTTGGTGAGGTCTTCGGCGCAGCAGGGACACATGCCCGGTCCGCGGTGGGGGCCGCCGAGCTGCCGCTGGGCGCGCCCGTTGAGGTCGAGCTGGTCGTCGAGGTGTCCTGAGCTGCGGCGGCCGTCAACGGGCCCGACGGGCCAGCCGCTCGGGTTCCAGGATGAGCACGCTCTTGCCTTCCAAGCGCAACCAGCCCCGGTGGGCGAAATCGGCGAGTGCCTTGTTCACCGTCTCGCGGGAGGCGCCCACCAGCTGGGCGATCTCCTCCTGGGTGAGGTCATGGGTCACTCTGAGCATGCCGGCTTCCTGGACGCCGAAGCGCTGCGCGAGCTGAAGCAGCGCCTTGGCGACCCGTCCCGGCACGTCGGTGAAGATTAGGTCAGCGAGCATGTTATTGGTCCGGCGCAGCCGCCGTGCTATCACGCGCAGCAGCTGTTCAGCGATCTCTGGTCGCTTATTGATCCAGTCCCGCAATGCAGCACGGTCCATGCTGACTGCGCTGACCTCGGTCACCGTGGTCGCCGTCGAGGTCCGTGGTCCCGGGTCGAAGATCGACAGCTCGCCGAACATGTCCGAAGGCCCGAACACCGCAAGCAGGTTCTCCCGGCCGTCGGCCGACTTCCGTCCGATCTTGACTTTGCCCGAGAGGATGATGTACAGGCGGTCACCCGGCTCGCCTTCGGCGAAGATAACGTGGGCGCGAGGGAACTTGACCGGCTCCAGCGTGGCGCTGAGAGCCTGAACCGCCGAGGGATCGACTCCCTGGAAAATGCCGGCCCTGATCAGAGGGTCGTTCACCGCGGTCCTCCAGTCGCCCCCGGCGGAACCGGCCCCTCCGTCAGGGGACCTACCGGGCGCCGCCGATCACTGGGATGGATTCTAGGACCGTTGCCGGGGACGGCGTGACCTGATCAGCGCGACGCGGCGTAGCCGGCGCCGCTGGAACAGTTCCAGGGCGCGGCCGATCCCGCTACGGAACAACGCTCGCACCTCGTCAGCTCTGGCAGTCTGCAGGAACTCCTCGACCTCTTTTTCCTGTACCGCGGCGTTGTCGTGCATGGCAACATGGCGCAGGCGAGTCTCCAGGCGCTCCATTGCGAGCGCGAAGAACATGATCAGTGGCGGGATGGCGACGACGAACCAGACGGTCATGGTGCGGGTGATCCTGCCGCACCACTCCAACGGGTTGGGCGTGGGGTGGCCTTCCCGGCGTGTCGGCCCCTTCACCGGGCATCATGCTGCCCGGCCCGTGCGACCGGGTCCGCGCCCACCTCCGTAGGCTGTGGGGGTGCCAGCCCGATCCCGTCGGTCCATCGATGGAGAGAGCCGTCTCGCACTGGTTCGGCGAGCCCGCCGGATGAACCGGGTACTGGCCATCGCCTACCCGGATGCACACTGCGAACTGGACTTCTCCACGCCGCTTCAGCTGGCGGTCGCCACCATCCTGTCTGCGCAAACCACTGACAAGCGGGTCAACGAGACCACGCCAGAGTTGTTCCGCCGGTATCACAGCGCCGCCGACTACGCGGCTGCCGATCGGGACGAGCTGGAGGAGCTGATCCGGCCCACCGGGTTCTACCGGAACAAGACGACATCGCTGATCGGGCTCGGCACTGCGCTGGTGGAGCGCTTCGACGGCGAGCTGCCCAGCCGCCTGGAAGACCTGATCACGCTCCCGGGAATCGGGCGCAAGACCGCCAACGTGATCCTGGGTAACGCTTTCGGAGTGCCCGGTATCGCGGTGGACACCCACGTCGGACGGCTGGTGCGCCGATGGGGATGGACCCAGCACGAGGATCCGGTGAAGGTCGAACAGGCGATCGCCGACCTGATTCCCCAGCGGGACTGGACGACGCTGTCGCATCGCGTGATCTTTCACGGGCGCCGGGTTTGCCATTCCCGCCGCCCGGCATGCGGGGTGTGCCCGCTGGCCGGCGACTGCCCGTCCTACGGCATCGGACCCGCCGAACCCGCGATCGCCGCGGCGCTGCTGCGCGGGCCTGAGGCTCCCCACCTGCTGGCGATGGCCGGGCTGCCCACCGATCTGGCGGGTTCGAGCGCTGCAGTGGGCGAGGTAGCCACTGTCGCGGCTTCCGAGGCGGTGCGGTGAGGCCTGCGGTGCGCTGGGTGATGGTGACGGCATTGCTGGTGTTTGCACTCGCCGTGGCGTTGTGGCCGCGCGTGGACACTCCGACCGCTACTTCGGCCGGTGCCGCGCAACGTGCCGGCGCGCCGGCCAACCTCGACGAGCTTCGGTCCCGGGCGGCTCTGCAACCCTGCCCGGACGCGACGTCAAGTGCCATCCCGGCTGGCGGGGTGCTGTCCGGAGTCGAGTTGCCTTGCCTGGGGCAGCCGGGAACGGTCGACCTCGGGGCGGCGCTGGCTGGGCGGCCCGCGTTGCTCAACCTGTGGGGACCGCTGTGTCAGCCATGCGCCCAGGAGCTGCCCGCACTGGCCGCTTACGCCGCTGGGACGGACGCGGTGCCGGTGCTCGGTGTGGAGGTGCAGCGGCTGCCTGAAGGGGCGCTGGAGATGCTTACCGCCCTGGATGTGCATTACCCCTCGGTCAGCGATCCTGATGGCAGGCTGCGGGCCGCGCTGGGTGCCCCTCCGGTGTTGCCGCTGAGCTTCGTGGTGTCGGCCGACGGCCGGGTCAACCAGGTCAACCCACCCGAGGTGCTGCGCAGCCCGGAGCAGGTGCGCGCGGTGGTACAGCGTTACCTTGACCCGGGTTACCGCGAACATGGCAGCCAAGGCCCTGGTAGCCATGGAACAGTGAGATGAGCACGCAGCCGCCGATGGTGACGGCTGGGCCGCTCGTCGACCCCGCCTCGGTACCGGGGTGGCTGGGCCTGTTGGTACGTCGCACCGCAGAGCTCGGCCCCGTCGATCTCGGGTACATTCCCGCCCCACGGCAGGCTCCGCTCGAGACTGGGCGGTCGGCAGCGGTGCTGGTGCTTTTCGCCGAAGACTCGTGCACCGGCGAGCCGGATGTGTTGCTTGAGTTACGTTCCGACCAGCTGTCCTCGCATGCTGGCCAGGTCTGCTTCCCCGGTGGAGCGGTGGACGACGCAGACGAGGGACCGGTTGCGACGGCGCTGCGGGAGGCATCCGAAGAGGTCGGGGTGCGCGCCGCGGACGTGCGGCCGGTTGCCGTGATGCCGCAGCTGTACCTACCGCCGTCGAATTTCGTCGTCACGCCGGTGTTAGGTCATTGGGAACGGCCCGGTCCGGTGGCGCCGGTGGATCCCAGGGAGACCGCTGCGGTCGCCAGGGTGCTGCTGCGAGTGCTCGCGGACCCGGTGAACCGGCTGACTGTGCGCGGTCCCAGTGGGTACCGCCACCCAGCCTTCGTCCTTCCGGGGATGCTCGTCTGGGGGTTCACCGGTGGATTGCTGGCCGCACTGCTGGCGATGGGCGGGTGGGAACGGCCATGGGAGCGGGCCACCGAGTACGGCCTGGACGTCGCGTGGCGGTTGGCCGAGCGGACTGAGGTGATCCGGTGAACTGGGTAGATGTGCTGATACTGGTGCTCGCCCTGTTCGCCGGCATCTCCGGCGCCCGGCAGGGGATGGTCACTGCGGCAGCGTCCTTCGTCGGTGTGCTGGCCGGAGCGGTGATCGGAGTGCGGATCGCGCCCTCGTTGATCGCGCGGTTCGAGAGCCCCGAAGTTCGGGTCGCGGTCGGAGTGTCGATCGTGATCGTGCTCGTTGCGCTGGGCGAGACGTTGGGGGTCTGGCTGGGCCGGGCGGTGCACGGCCGGATTGACGCAGAAGCGCTGCGCCAGGTGGACAGCTTCATGGGGGCGGGGGTGCAGGGCGCGGCGGCTCTCGTGGTGGCCTGGCTGGTCGCTTTGCCGCTGACCGAGTCATCCGCTTACACCGGGCTGACCAGCGCGGTGCGGGATTCGTCGGTGCTGCGGGTCACCGACACGATGATGCCCAACGTGCTGCGCGAGCTGCCGGCTGAGCTGACCAAGCTGCTGGACGTGTCCGGCTTCCCCGACGTGCTCGCCCCCTTCTCTCCCACTCCGATCACCGATGTCGGTCCGGCCGATCCGGTCCTGCTCAACAGCCCGGTGGTGCGGGAGGCCCGCGCCAGCGTGCTCAAAGTCCGGGCCCGAGCAGCATCCTGCTCCCGGGCGCTGGAGGGCACCGGGTTCGTGATCGCCCCGCAGCGGGTGATCACGAACGCGCACGTGGTCGCCGGTACCGATCGGGTGGCAGTGGAAACCTCACGGGGCGCGCTGGACGCCACGGTGGTCAGCTATGACCCGAATACCGATGTCGCGGTGCTGAAGGTGCCTCAGCTAAGGGCACCGGTGCTGCAACTGGCCCCAGCGCCGGCTGCCACCGGCTCGGACGCGTTGGTACTTGGCTACCCGCTGGATGGGCCGTACACGGCGTCGGCCGCCCGGGTGCGCGACCGCATTCGCTTGCGTGGCCCGGACATCTACAACGGGGCGACCGTGGTCCGCAACGTCTACACCGTCCGCGCCGTGGTGCGCAGCGGTAACTCCGGTGGCCCGCTGCTCGACGGTTCCGGTCAGGTCCTCGGCTTGGTGTTCGGGGCCGCGGTCGACAACGACGAGACCGGGTTCGTGCTGACCGAAGAGGAGATTGCCGACGACATCGCTGCGGCACCGAGCCAAACCGACAAGATTCCCACCGGCGTCTGCGCCGCGTGAGCTCACGGATTCCGCAGGAACTCGGCAATAAACGTGGCCGTGTGTTGGGGCGCTTCCTGCTGCATGAAATGACCGACGTCGGCCAGTACTTCATAGCGATAGTTGCTGCCTGCCCACTGGCTTGAGCGCCGTGCCGTGGGCTCCAGCACGTACGGGTCGTCGGCGCCGTGCAGTTGCAGCACCGGAACCGGAGCTGGCCGGTTCACCGCACGGGACAGCCGGTGGCCGTCGAACCGGAACTGGGAGCGGCCAACCCACCGGTAGTACTCAAGCGCGCAGTGCGCCGTGCCGGGGATCAGCATGGCCTCCCGATAGCGCTGCGCCGCGATGGTGAACTCGCTCGACGCGCACCACCGCGGGCCGGCTCCGCGGCGCAGGAGCCGCTCCACCAGAGCCGCACGGTCGCGAATGAGGTTGCGCTCAGGCAGCCACGGCACTTGAAAGCCGGCCAGGTGCCGCGAAGCGCAGCGTTGCGCCGGATCCCGCAGCAGTGCTTCTCGCATCGCGAGCGGATGCGGGGCGGACAGCACTGTGACCGAACGCACCAACCTGGGGTGCAACGCGGCCGTGCACCAACCGAGGATCCCGCCCCAGTCATGCCCTACCAGATCGGCTTGACGTTCACCGAGCGCCCGGACCAACCCTGCCACGTCACCGGACAGCGTCCACAGGTCATAGCCGCAGGGTGGTTTGTCCGAGTCTCCGTAGCCGCGAAGATCCACGGCGACGGCGCGGCAACCCGCTGCGGCCAGTACCGGGAGTTGGTGACGCCAGGACCACCAGAACTCGGGAAAGCCATGCAGCAACAACACCAGCGGGCCGGTCCCGACCTCGGCCACATGCAACCGGATCCCGTTGGCGGATATCTCCCGGTGCGTCCAGTGCCCAGGAATCCGGACTGAGCTGGCATCCGGTGGACGGCTCACTCCCGGGGCTGGTCGATGGCATGCTGGCGGGAACGTCGGCGAGTCAGCGCCGCCCCGGTATCGCGGACGGTGCTGATCGTGCGTTCCGGCTTTCGGATGCTGCGTACCCGGCGCCATCCCACCAGCGCGAAGACCGCGGCGGCGACCACCATCAGGCCGAAAATGATGCTGAACGCGGCCCACTGCGGCAGCCAGATAGCCAGCACCTGGGCCAGCGCGATGAACAGGAAGAACAGGCTGAAAATGAGGATCGTCAGGGCGATGACGAAGAAGATGCTGCCCTTGACACCCTTGCGGACCTCGGCGGTCACCTCCGCCTTGGCCAGCTCCACCTCCGAGCGGAACAACACAGAGAAGTGCGTCGCGGCCTCGCGCACCAGCTCGCCCAGGGAAGCGTCGGCATGCTGGCGGGGAGGGTCCGGCGACAGCGGCAGTGACCGCACTCCGGACGGTGCATCCGGTTTGGCGTGCCGGCCGTTGCTAGGAGGCTGCCTGCTACTCACGGGCGACATGGTGCCACGACCCGTCTTGACCACTGACTGTGGCCATACGGAACTGAGCGTGCCGTCGCTGATGCGGGCTCCCGCTCACTCATCAGCTGGTCGGCGCAGCCGTTTGGTAAGCGTCCGGCGACGCTTGTCGGCCAGGCGGCGCTCCCGAGCGGCCCGGGAAGGACGGGTTTGGCGGCGCGCCGGCGGATCCGGGACCACCGCCTGGCGCAGTATCGCGGCGAGCCGGCTTCGGGCGGCCTCCCGGTTGCGTAGCTGGGAGCGGTGCTCGGCGGCCACGACGGTGAGCACCCCATTGACCAGCCGCCCGGACAGCCGTTGGAGTATCCGAGCCCGCTGCGCTGGAGTCAACGCAGTGCTGGCCGCCACGTCGAAGCTCAATTCGACCCGCGAGTCGGTGGTGTTGACGCCCTGACCGCCAGGCCCGCTCGCGCGAGAAAAGCGCCACTGCAGCTCGGCCGCCGGGATCAAGACCGAGCCGACCACCGGCAGCACCTCGCGCACCTACCTAGCATGCCCGTTGGAGGGTTGGCCGTCGTTTGAGACGTCCTAAACGGGGGTTGGCGGTCCTTGAAGAGCTACCAACTACTCCTGGGAGCCGGACTGCATGCCGGTGGAGATCAGCTCCATGACGGACGAGTCGGCCAGCGTGGTGACGTCGCCGATCTCACGGTTCTCCGCGACATCCCGCAACAGCCGTCGCATGATCTTGCCGGAGCGGGTCTTGGGCAGATCCGCCACGACCATGATCTGCCGCGGCTTGGCGATCGCGCCGATCTCCTTGGCCACATGGTTGCGTAGCGCCTTGATCGCCTCTTCACCCTGTGCCTCGTCCTGGGCGACGTCGCCCCGCAGAATGACGAACGCGACGATGCCTTGCCCGGTGATCGGATCAGAGGCGCCCACCACCGCGGCCTCAGCCACCGTTGGGTGGGACACCAACGCGGACTCCACCTCGGTGGTGGAGATCCGATGCCCGGAGATATTCATCACGTCGTCCACCCGGCCAAGTAGCCAGATGGCGCCGTCGTCGTCGTATTTGGCGCCGTCCCCGGCGAAGTAGTACCCCTGGTCGGCGAAACGCGACCAGTAGGTCTCCCGGTAGCGCTCGTCGTCGCCCCAGATGGTGCGCAGCATCGCCGGCCACGGTTTGTCCAATACCAGATAGCCGCCCTCGCCGTGGCCGACCGGATTGCCGGAATCGTCAACCACGGTGGCACTGATACCGGGCAGCGCGCGCATTGCCGAACCCGGCTTGGCCGCGGTGACGCCGGGTAGCGGCGAGATCATGATCGCGCCGGTCTCGGTCTGCCACCAGGTATCCACGATCGGGCAGCGGCTCGAGCCGATGTGCTCCCGGTACCACATCCAGGCCTCCGGGTTGATCGGCTCGCCGACGCTGCCCAGTACCCGCAGCGACGACAGGTCATACTTCTCGGGGATCTCCTTGCCCCACTTCATGAAGGTGCGGATCAGCGTGGGCGCGGTGTAGTACAGCGTGCAGCCGTATTTCTGCACGAGCTCCCAGTGCCGGCCCTGATGCGGGGTGTTCGGCGTGCCCTCATACATGATCGACGTCGCCCGGTTGGCCAGCGGCCCGTAGACGATGTAGCTGTGCCCGGTGACCCAACCGATGTCAGCGGTGCACCAGTAGACGTCCTGACCGGCCTTGTGGTCGAAGACGACGTGGTGGGTGTAGGCGCACTGG